>CASDSC010000067.1 GCA_949283215.1 uncultured Alistipes sp.
ACGCTTCCGTAACGCCTTGTCTGTATGAAGTTTGTGTGAGACGAAAAATCATATTTTTTTGAGTGTTCAAAGACCAACCAGCCTCCGTCTCGCAACAAATCCCGTTCAAAGACCAAAGACACGACCTGATCCGAGCCCTCCAAATCATACGGTGCATCCGAAAAAATCAAGTCAAATTGCTTGTCCGTACTTTTTAAATACAAAAAAACATTTGCCTTTACGGGAAATAAATTGCCAAATCCAAACGTTTGTGCAGTCTTTCGAATAAAAGCGTAATGCACGGCATTAATCTCGACAGATGTCACACTCCGCACTCCTCGCGATGCAAACTCATAGCTGATCGATCCTGTTCCCGCAAACAAATCGAGTACGTCGAGACCGTCAAAATCAAAATGATTACTAAGCACATTAAAAAGATTCTCCTTGGCGAAATCGGTTGTAGGCCGCGCCCGAAGATTACGAGGAGGGACAATCACCCTACCCTTTTGACTACCGCTGATAATACGCATCTCCGAGATAAATCACATTATTAAATTGTGCAACCTGACCAATCCGCGACGCTCCAGGTCGTTTACACAGTTCATCGTCAGTCGTAACCCGTCGAAACATACGTCGTAATTCGCGCAACAATTCAGACGAATAAAATCCTGTTACCAGGAACTGCGTATTGCGTTCTATCCATGCCTTGTCGAGTTGCATCAAATAAAACAAAACATCTGCCGTATTTCGCATCGGTAATGTTTCTGCCAAGACAAAACCATCACGCCACACAGACACGCACACACTATCATGCCCTACATTGATTTCAACTGTCGGCATGGAATGCTTTTTCGACATATTGGATTGCAGAGGAGAAGCATAACACAACGTTTCTCCAAAACGTTTTTCTAACCACGCTGCATCATCTGCAGCCAATGCCATTATGGCCACCGTACCTCCAACCGGCAAGGAACACACCAGACATTCTGCATCAGAAAGGTCAAACCCATGCAACTGAAACCATGCCTCGGCGGAACGCGTTTCAAACAAGTCCTCAGGAACGATACAACAACGTGCCGTATCGACTACAACAATCACCCGGTCATACACAGCCTCCAAAACGGGATATGTACCCACAGCTCTCCTCCATAGTTCTGGCAACCCCATCGCAGATCCAACTGCGGCCTGACCCGCTGCCTCAACGCTCCCATTCTCACCAAGCACAACAAAAGAAAGTCCATTCAGCCGTGGCTGAATGGACAATACGGTATGACGTGCCGCTCGGGTTGTCTTACTCCCAGTTTCCGACATCGTTGGTAGCTTGATCAAGCGCTCCGACTTTCAGGCCCTTATATTTCTCCATAGCCTTACGTTCATCGAGCAAATTCAGCAACTCCTGACGATCAAGATCGCCCAAGAAAGTTTTATAAGGAGCTTTGACCTCAAATACAGGCACCATCACATCGGCAGCCGTATTGACCTGACCTGCACCCATGATAAACTTCTCATTATTGCTAAACGGAATGAAAGGCAATTGTTTAATCTCCTCATGGGTCAGTTTCTTTGCACCGAACGCTGTATCGATAGCGGCGATCATGAATTTCTCGCGGCGTACCAACCCTTTAGCAACAGCTGCTGAGTCATCCTCCGAACCAATAATCTTTTCGTACTCCAGCGAATCGTTCAATACGAAATTAATCAACGTATCGAAACTGCTCGTATACCTCATATGCACTTTTTTGAATGCACGTTGCGCTTCACGAATATTTTTCAAGCGCTCGATTACGACCTTCTCACGACGTTCCCGTTCCGCCCGGAATTCCAAAGGTGTCATAACCTGCTTGTAAATCACAAAAGCCAGCGCAATGATACCTAGCCCAAGGACGATTTGAATTGCTTTTTTCATTGGTATTTTTAAATTAAGTTTGTAAACAAATTAAGTCAATACGAAATGGTAAGCGATCATATTGCGTCCCAAATTTATAGTAATTTTGGTTTTGAAGCAACAGTTGGACAAAAAAAAGTCATAGAAAAATTAGCCGATTATGTGACTGATCCTGATTTTCGACGTATCTTTATTTTAAATGGATACGCCGGGACAGGCAAAACCACGATTATCGCTGCACTGGTCGCTACGCTTAAAACGGTACGAATAAAACCAGTGCTGCTTGCCCCCACGGGACGCGCCGCCAAGGTCATGACACAATATTCGGGAGAACGGGCCTACACGATCCATAAAAAAATTTACCGTCAACGTTCACTCGCAACAGTCGAAGCTGATTTCTCTCTCGACATCAACCGGGAAAAAGACGCCTGTTTCATCATCGATGAAGCCTCGATGATCGCAACGAATTCGGGAGAAAACCGGTTGTTCGGGTCAGGAAACTTACTGGACGATCTGATGCGGTTTATTGAAAATGGCACCCGCTGCCGTTTGATTCTGGTAGGAGATAATGCCCAGTTGCCTCCCGTCGGATTCGACAGAAGTCCGGCCCTCGATCCGCAATACATGAGTCGATATGGGGATGTAACCTATTGTTCGCTTGACGAGGTCGTCCGGCAAAATGCAGATTCGGGCATCCTGTTCAACGCCACACTCGTACGTTGCATGATCGAAGCAGGAATCGAGGAGATTCCCCTGTTCGAAACCAATTACCCCGATATCAAATCGCTGTCCGGCTACGAATTTCTAGAGACAATTCAAGAGGCATATGATCGCTTCGGTCGAGATGAGGTGATCGTCATCACACGTTCAAATAAACGGGCCAATCGATTCAATGAAGGGATTCGACGCAACGTTTTGTATGCAGATGAAGAGATCGGCTCGGGCGACATGCTGATGATTGTCAAAAACAATTACCACTACACAGAACGCATTGAACGTTGCCCGATCGAATTCATTGCAAACGGCGATATTGCACGGCTCTCACGTATCCGGCAATTCGAAGAACTGTACGGATTCCGATTCGCCGAGGCCCGACTTTCGTTCCCCGATTACGACGATTTCGACATCGACTGCAAAGTCCTGCTCGACACGCTTGCCGCAGACACTCCTGCCCTCACCCAGGAACAGAGCACCCGGTTATTCTTCGCCGTCGCTGAAGATTATGCCGATATTGCAAACAAAAGCAAACGTTACAAAGCCGTGCATGAAAACCCGCACTTTAATGCGGTACAGATCAAATTCGCATACGCGGTAACCTGTCACAAAGCACAAGGCGGACAATGGAGTTGTGTATTCATCGACCGGATGCTGTTTGGTGAAGAACAAATGAGCCGAGATCTGCTGCGCTGGTTATACACCGCCCTGACCCGAGCCACCCGTCAGATCTATTTCGTCAATTTCGACGAACGTTTTTTCGCAGAATAACGGAGGAACGCCCTATCCAAGCAGCCCGACGCAGTGTGAGAGTATAACTCGAAAAGAAAACATTTGTAATTTACAAAATAAAATCCAACCGTTTACAGACAAAAAATTCAGCCAAAAATCGCTACCTTTGGCTACTTTCATTTCAAAAATATCGTTTTGGCAACACAAACAAACAAATATGTCGAGACACCGCTCATGAAACAATATTATGGTGTCAAGGCCAAACATCCCGACGCGATTCTGCTGTTCCGCGTCGGTGACTTTTACGAAACTTTCGGCGAAGATGCGATCAAAGCCAGCGGTATTCTGGGCATTACCTTGACGCGTCGTGCCAACGGTGCCGCATCATACGTCGAGTTGGCCGGATTTCCATACCATGCCCTCGACACTTACCTGCCTAAATTGGTACGTGCCGGTGAACGCGTCGCCATATGCGAACAACTCGAAGACCCGAAAACCGCTAAAAAAATCGTCAAACGCGGAGTGATCGAACTCGTCACCCCCGGCATCACGATGAGCGACAACATTCTGTGCAACAAGGAAAACACCTTCCTATGTGCCGTGCATTTCGGGAAAAAAGCAACCGGGGTGGCATTTCTGGACTTGTCGACCGGTGAATTTTACGCCGCTGAAGGAACCCGGGAATACGTCGATAAACTGATCTCCAATTTCGCGCCCAAAGAGATCGTATATCAGAAAGGATTCGAGTCAGATTTCAAAACGGCATTCGGAACCCGCCATTTCACATACCGACTCGACGACTGGGTCTTTTCGGAAGAGATCAACCGCGAAAAACTGCAAAAACAGTTCGGGACCGCTTCGCTCAAAGGGTTCGGAATCGACCAAATGCCGAGTGCCGTAGTCGCCGCCGGTGCCGTACTCTATTATCTGGAGTTCACCGAGCACAAATGCACCCAACATATCACCACGATCTCTCGCATCGACGAAGACCGGTACGTATGGATCGACAAATTCACGATCCGCAATCTGGAACTTTTCGCCTCAAACAGCGGTGAGACCGGCCGCTCATTCGCCGAAGTGATCGACCGCACAATATCCCCCATGGGCGGACGCCTGCTGAAACGCTGGATCGCCCTCCCGTTGAAGGACCCTGAAAAAATAAGGGCCCGCCACGCAATTGTCGAAAAGCTGATCGCTGATCTCGAACTGGCTGACACATTGCGGGCCTCGATCGAACTGACCGGGGACCTGGAACGGATCACATCGCGTATTGCCGCCGGCCGGGCTTTACCCCGGGAGATCGTCCAGCTCAAAAATGCCTTGCATGCCGTGGAAAGCCTCCGCAGCCGGCTTTCTGAAACAAACGACCCGGTATTCGAGACAATCGCCCGCCAACTCGACTTGTGCCTGGAGGCTCGCGAAAAAATTGAAACACATATTTACCCCGATCCGAGCAATCAACTCGCCAAAGGAGGCGTCATTGCCGATGGAGTCGACCTCGAGCTCGACGACTTGCGGCGTATCGCCCTGCACGGCAAAGATGTACTCAATGAAATCCAACAGCGCGAAAGCGAAGCCACCGGAATTCCTTCTCTGAAAATCAGTTTCAACAATGTATTCGGATACTACATCGAGGTGAGGAATACCCACAAGGACAAAGTGCCGGAAAGTTGGATACGCAAGCAGACACTCACCTCAGCCGAACGTTACATCACTGCCGAACTCAAAGAATACGAAGAAAAAATCCTCGGAGCTGAAGAAAAAATCCTCATCATCGAGCAACGT
>CASDSC010000068.1 GCA_949283215.1 uncultured Alistipes sp.
CATACGCCGTCGTTTCGGCCGCAATTTCGCACAATATCATCGTACCGCCCAGGTACAAAAGGTGTTATGTAGCCGATTGGCCGAACTGATCGACCAACATATCACTGAGCCACCGGCTCGAGCAATGGAAATCGGGACCGGCACGGGATTTCTCACCAGCTTACTGCTCGGCCGTTACCCGAACTCTGCATGGTTTCTCAATGACATCGCCGACGAATCGCAAACCTTTCTTGCTCCATATACCACCGGATGCAGCACCTCATTTATCCCGGGCGACGCCGAACTGATCGCACTGCCCGACAAGCTCGACCTCGTGGCCTCGGCTTCAACCGTGCAGTGGTTCGATGACCTTGCCGCATTCACACGCCGGGTCCATGAATCGCTCCTCCCGGGCGGCATACTGGCTTTCACGACATTCGGCCCTGACAATTTCAACGAAATCAAAACACTGACAGGTGAAGGTCTCGACTATCTGACGCTCGAAGAGTTCAGGATAATGCTGTCCCAGCAAGGCTATGAAATCGTCGAGTCATCACAATACACGGTCCGATTGGCCTTCGATACCCCGGGCGATGTCCTGCGCCATATCAAGGCGACGGGGGTCAACAGTTTGCGTCCCGTACGCTGGGGCATCGAACGGTTCACGCGCTTCGAACAGGAATACCGGGACCTGTTCGCCACGACGGAAGGGCGGGTACAGCTCAGTTATCACCCGATTCTGATTATCGCCCGGAAGGCGAAGGGATAATCTGCCAACAGAACCCGACTAAATCTTCAGGCTCGTCCCATTCAAGACAACCTCCTCAACCCTTTACGATGACCCACGACGAACTGCACGACCTGCTCGAAACCTGGCATGACCGATACAACCGCCCCGATTTCATTGCGGATGATCCCATCTCGGTGCCGCATGAATTTTCGCGGCCGGAAGATATCGAGATCAGCGGTTTTCTATCCGCCACGATCGCCTGGGGCAACCGCAAATCGATCGTCCGCAATGCCCATCGGTTACTTTCGCTGATGGATAACGCCCCGTACGACTTTACGCTGAACGCTTCGGAGCGCGAAATGCTTCCGCTCCTGGATTTTGTACACCGCACCTTCAACGGCACCGATGCGATTGCATTTATCCGGGCACTACGTCCCTTTTACGAAAACGGAGGGTCGATCGGCAAGTTTTTCACCACCGAGTATTTGGCCCGAGGCGAAATGCGGGAGGTACTCGCCGTATTCCGACTACGATTCTTTGCCTCGGAACATCCTCTGCGGACCGAGAAACACCTTTCATCGGTTGCCAAAGGCGCGGCCTGCAAACGGCTTAACATGTTTCTCAAATGGATGGTCCGCCACGACGACCGCGGCGTCGATTTCGGCCTATGGCATGACATTCCGGCATCGGCCCTCTACCTGCCCCTCGATGTCCACACAGCAGGCGTAGGACGTGCATTGGGTCTCCTCGCCCGACGACAGAACGATTGGCGTGCCGTCGAAGAGATCACTGCATCGTTACGTCATTTCGATCCAACAGATCCGGTCCGTTACGACTTCTCCCTATTCGGCGCCGGCATGGATGGATTCATGAAATAAACGACACTCAGTCCACATAGACCGGCACACTACTAAGGAGAGAAAAACAAGCACCATCGTCACGCCACACAGACCGATCGATAAAAAATCACTAATTTTACGGGGTCAATCACCATACACTATATCCTACCTCTATCCTGCGACCGATACACAGAACAATACTGGGTCCATTCAAAAATACAGATACCATGGCCAACGATTATTTCCGTTTCAAACAATTCACGGTCAGACAATCCGGCGTTCCCATGAAAGTGGGTACGGATGGCGTTCTGCTGGGGGCATGGGCCCGGTTCGACGGGCAGGAACGGCATATTCTCGATATCGGAACCGGCACAGGTCTCATCGCCTTGATGGCAGCCCAACGGACCGCTTCGGACGATCCTCGTTTTCCCGAAGCTCAGATCGATGCAGTCGAAATCGACGAGACAAGTTCCAAGATGGCTGCACAAAACGCAATCGATTCTCCCTGGCGCGGACGTTTACATATTCACTGGCAATCACTGCAAGACTATACTACAGATTGTACCATCCGGTACGACCATATCTTATCGAACCCACCCTATTTTACTGAATCACTCGTTTCTCCAGACTCGGGCCGTACTTTGGCACGGCATGCCGATGCACTGCCTTTCGACGAATTGGCACGATGCACGGCCGAACTTTTGGCTCCGGGAGGACGTTTTTCCCTAATTCTGCCCCCTGAAGCAATGGCTGCATTTACCCGACTCGCCCTCGACCACGGCTTACGTTGCGCGCGCAAAACCGATGTTTTTTCGACCCCCACTTCACGGATCAAACGTACCCTGGCAGAATTTATGTTCCATCCGTCACGGTATGACGCCGATTTTTTGGTCATCGCCGATGAGGGCCGACACGGATATTCGGAGGAATATCGTGACCTGACCCGGGCTTTTTACCTAAAATTCTGACCCTGCAAAAACATACGTTGGAATACGATCCATACCAAACTGTCAGGATCCGAATTCCAATCGCCGCACGAATTTCCCATCGGCACGCAGTCGGAGAATAGTTCGATGGCGGGATAATTTACTCCATCGGATCTCGTTCCTCTTGAAAAGAGGAAGAAAATCGACCGATGTTCAATTTTTTCCTAAAAAAAATGTAATTTCGTTACGACTAATCTGGAAAAACGGATGGCAACTAACCACAGAAAAGACCATACCGTGTATTTCCATTAATACTGACAACGATGAAAACACGCTTTCTACTGATGCTGGCTACCGCAAGCCTTATCGTCACAGGAACTTCGGCACAAAATGTCAGTGCCTACAAAGCCAACACGATCGATCAAGCCAACGCCATTTCATATGCTCTGCCACGTACCGTACTTCGCGTAACGGTCACTGCACAACGTACGATCATCCGTACCGGCCCATACGCACGTTTCGCCCAACGTTACCTGGGCGTGATTGCCCCATTGGCCGACAAAGAACTTTACACGATCACTGATGCACGGCTGAGCTATTATGAAGAGGCCGATCCCGCACAGGTCTACGTAATCAACAACCCCAGCGCTATCGACGGTCAGGTTTTCGCCATGACACCTGAGGGAGCCGTAGCCATAGGTCCGGATGGCTCTCAACCGGCACGTTTCGCCTTGTCCCCAGATTGTGCAGCATGTGATGCTTCCTCTTCTGATATCATCCCGATCTCAAACATCATGAGCGATACGAGTTTCGTCAAAGTTCCTATCAACAAGAAGAAAATGACAGATACGGGCCTCGAAGAAATGGCATCCGATGCAGCCAACACCATCTTCTTGCTGCGTAAACGCAAAATGGAACTCATTACCGGCGAGGCTGGAGAAAATGTATTCGGAGCAGGGTTAGATGCTGCCCTCCGGGAACTCACCGCACTCGAAGAGGAATACCTGGCCTTATTCATGGGTAAACAAGCTGTACAAACCATTACACGCACGTTCGACGTCATTCCCGAAGCCGGGAAAAACAATCTGATCGTTTGCCGCTTTTCACCTACTGCAGGACTTCTTCCTGACAACGACCTGAGCGGTCAACCAATCGTACTCGAGATTGCTCCCGAGCAAAAAGCAGAAGCACTGGCACTGCCTCGCAAAGCACCACGCGATGCGAAATCGACAATATACTACCGAGTGGCCGACATCGCACGTTGCCAACTCACAGTAGACAAAACTCAACTGCTCGACGAACGTGTGCCAATTTATCAGTTTGGTCAGGTGGCAGAAATGCCTGTTCCCACTGTAAAAAAATAGCTTGATGAACGATACAGCTCTGATGGTCGAACTGCTGCGCCGTTTGAAAAAAGAGACGAACGGGGCCGTAGTCGAAGCGATGGAACAACGCGGCATCCATTATCCGCTCAGTTACGGAGTGGCTGCCCATACAGTAAAAAAGGTCGCGGAAGAGTATGGCACACGGCATTCGCTAGCAATGCTATTATTCGATCAGCAGATTCGTGAACTCAAGTTGGCGGCAATCTATATTGCCGATCCGACTGAGATGACACCGGAAAGTGCAACCCGCTGGGCTCAGGGATTGACGCCTGAGTTGGCTGGACATGCTGCGGCGACACTCTTTTGCCATATTCCCCATATAGCGACTACCGCATCGACATGGATAGCGAGTGACGACCAACAGCTACAATACATGGCACTTTTGGCCTTGGGACGCACACTTTCGACAAAAGGATGTCCTCCAATCCAGTCCGAGATTTTAGAAAAAACGACAAAACGCATATTTCTGTTGGTAACCCAACGCCTCGACGACATGTATCTGGCACAGACTGCTACATTTTTTCTTGTACGGTTTGCGGGGAGATCTTCGGAAGATTGCGCATACGTCCGGTCGTTCATCAACCGGCTATGTGCGACACCAGGGCCATCGGCCGCCCATATAGCAGAAGAAACAGGCTGGCAATTGGACTACCTTTAAGCTCAACGTATCTGAATTATTAACCCTCGGAGTCCCGCGACCTTCTTAACGGGCGGTTTTTCGCTCCTGGCAGACGGTTTTCATGTTGATTTACCCTCACTCCGACCTTTATTCCAACAACAATGACTTTCAATGAAATAATTGGGGGTGAGACCCCTGTATTAATCGACTTCTTCGCAACATGGTGCGGACCCTGCAAAGTCATGCACCCAATCCTCGAACAAGTGAAACACAATCTCGGAGATACACTCCGGATAATCAAAGTCGACATCGACAAACCAGCCAATCGGATGCTCGTGGAAACCCACCGCATCGCTTCGGTTCCAACACTCCTGTTGTTTGTACGAGGAGAAATTCGATGGCGACACAGCGGGGTCATTGAAGCAAGAGCGCTCGAAGAAATCATCCAACAGAACAGGTAGCAGCACATTTCGCAATGCAGACACGCAATCCGTCTGCAACCAGGATATACTGTCGAAATATCCAGACCCCAACAAGTACATTCGGATTATTCTTGCGAAAGATACTTGCCCAATGCGACACCAAGCGTAACTCGATTCTTGAACTGTGCCATTCTTGATCAGCACAGATTGTCAACCATCGCCTGTCGCTTTCCGCCCCAACAACACAAGACCCCTCTGTATATTACAACATGACAGTCTCTTGCCTTATGTATTGAGAATCATTATCCGCACGCAATTATACATTTTTCTTCCCATTACAATGTCTATCTTTCATCAGTCACTGTTCGCTATCTCCATACGATCCACACTCACCGGCATAGACATGCCGCACAACGGCAATGCAGAATAATCCTGCACACATCCATAACCTCATCCATTTTTTATTATTTTTAGCCGCCGAGCATATAAACACGGACTAAACGAGCGTCTCATGGTCTCCGATATCAGCACGAAACTCATTGATTGGTACCTCAGCAACCACCGCGACCTACCTTGGCGACAAACTACCGACCCCTACCGTATCTGGTTATCTGAAATCATTCTGCAACAAACCCGGGTAGCACAAGGACTCGGATATTATCAGCGTTTCACGGAACGCTATCCCGATGTATCCGCATTAGCCGCAGCCGACGAGGCGGATCTGCTCAAGCTATGGCAGGGCCTCGGGTATTACACGCGGGCGCGTAACCTTCATGCAGCCGCACGACAAATAGTCCAAAAATTCGGCGGACAATTTCCCAATACTTACCCTGAAGTGCGGGCATTACCCGGGGTAGGCGACTATACGGCAGCCGCCATCTGTTCATTCGCCTATTCATTACCCTATGCCGTACTCGACGGGAACGTACACCGCGTTCTATCGCGTTTGTTCGACATCGATCTACCGATCGACCAGGCGGCAGGGAAACGTTGTTTCCAACAGTTGGCCGACGAACTCCTGGACCGTAATCGTCCGGCTCTGTCGAATCAAGCGATCATGGAATTCGGAGCATTACAATGCACCCCGGGCATCCCTGGATGCGCAAATTGCCCAACCGCATGCCACTGCCTTGCGTTAAAGAACGACACGGTCAACCAACGTCCGGTAAAACGGCGCAAAACCGAAACAAGACCTCGCTATTTCAACTACCTCGACATTCGATGCAAAGGTAAGATGTTACTTCACCATCGAACAGCAAAGGATATATGGCAAAATCTATATGAGCTCCCTTTGATCGAAACCAACGCCCCAGTCGATTGGTCCGTACTATGCCAAGATCCTGTATGGCTCACCCTGTCTGAGCCGTTCGGGCCAATCACCATAAAAGCCATACACAATCTTCCTCCTCACCAGTTATCCCACCAGACAATTCACGCGACAGTTTATGAAATCGCAACGGAACACCTTCCTATTTTTGCCACGGATTACCTTACCATCGACGAATCGTGTATAGATCACTATGCCGTCTCACGACTGACCGAACTATACTGGCATCTACGGAACAGCCGTGCCTAATCAGGCTGCTATCCATTCTTGTTCCATGCTACCATGGCACGGAGCACCTGCGATCATTGTTACAGGTCATTCACAATTTCATTTCATCCCATCTTTCAAGTAGGAGCAAGTAAAACACATCGAACAAATTGTCCTCAGAAGAATCATCCGCATCCGACACAACGACACTCCCCGGACATTTACCCTAAACTGGAGTGAACTTTCCCCCTCTCATCGTTAATCATTTGCAGAAACCATAGATTGTGTTTATCTTGATATACTTTTGACCGACACGATGAAACGATTTCATATCAAATTATTACCACGCGTACTGATCGCTATCGCCTTTGGAATAGGCTGCGGATTCTTTTTCCCCGAGTGGATTACACGTATCTTTCTTACTATCAACGGAATTTTCGGTAATTTTCTCGACTTCATCATTCCATTGCTGATCCTCGGACTCGTGGCACCGGGCATCGCCGATTTGGGCCGTGGTGCAGGACGTCTACTTGCCATCACATCGGTCCTGGCCTACGGATTCACTCTGTTTTCAGGTTTCTTCACTTACGGTGTGTGCGACTTCACCTATCCCTGGTTGCTCGATTCGGCACAATGCGCTGCATGGGACGAAACGCCGACTGCCGGAACCCTCGGTCCTTACTTTACGATCGCCATGCCACCGCTCATGGGGGTCATGACCTCGCTGATTCTCGCTTTCACCTTAGGGCTCGGCATGGCCGTCACCGGCAGCCGTGCACTCAAAAATGTAATGGACGATTTCAAGAAGATCATCAGCCGAGTCATTACAAGCATCATCATCCCGCTGCTTCCTCTTTACATCTTCGGTATCTTCCTATCAATCACCGCATCGGGACAGGTCGCCGGGATCATGGAGGTATTCATTAAGATCATCGTCGTGATTTTCCTCATGACCATTGTCTTGTTACTGCTCCAATTCATCACGGCAGGCCTCGTGGGACGCAAGAACCCACTAAAATTGCTACGTACGATGTTACCAGCCTATGCAACAGCACTCGGAACGCAATCATCGGCGGCAACGATTCCCGTCACCCTCGAACAAACGATCAAAACCGGAGTAAACCGTGAATTGGCCGCTTTTGTTGTTCCGTTATGTGCAACGATCCATCTGTCAGGCAGTACGCTGAAAATCGTAGCCTGTGCCATGGCCATCATGATGATTTCGGACATGCCCGTTACATTCGGGATGATGGCGGGTTTTATCCTGATGCTCGGTATTACGATGATTGCAGCACCTGGCGTACCGGGAGGTGCGATCATGGCCTCACTAGGGCTGCTTCAATCGATGCTGGGATTCGATGAGATGGCCCAGGGACTAATGATCGCCCTCTACATTGCGATGGACAGTTTTGGCACAGCGACCAACGTAACGGGCGACGGTGCAATCGCCGTTATCGTAGACCGCATATATACACAGGGACACCGGAAAAGGGAGCATCATGCCAAACACGAAACGAAAAAATATTCCGATATCGGTTGAGGTCCTGCCATACACCGGCAGAAAAACGCGCTACCGATCCAGATATCATGACAAGATAAAATCGAAAGGAGACTCATGTTCCTTCCGATTCCTACACAAAAGCAAGGAGGGCCGGAATGTTCCGGCCCTCCTTCGCATTATAAATCCATACTGGCAAGTTGCGCTCGCACGACCTGATAATCGCGTTCGAGTTGCAGGTAACTCAAACGGCTGTCGTACAGAGCCGTCAGTTCGACGAAGTAATCCGTTACAGGCATCTGTCCCGCATCTAGTGCCCGATTGAGATGTTCCACTGTTTTTTGTGCGGCGAGGATCTCGGCATAACGAGCCATCGAAGCAGACAAAACAGCTTCCCGATCATACAATCTACGTACTACCGAACGTGCATCAATCCGATCGCTCTCGAGCTGTACTTCCGCATAACGAGCCTCGGCCCGAGCACGTTTCACCGTATTCTTGTTCTCGAACAAAGGGACAGACATACCCACCTCGAAACCGTTGAAACGCTCGCCACCGCCCACAGAACCTTCATAACGATAACCGGCCTCGAATTTGGGCAACGACTGTGCACGACTCAAGGCGACGTTACGTTCGGCGACTTGCACGGCACTTTCGCCCATTTGCAGTTCGGGACTGGCTGCCAGATACTCCTCGACAAAAGTTTCGAACGAAGCAAGGGGCTGCAGTTCGGGATATTCTTCCTCCAGCACCACAACAGGCACCCCCCCGTTCAGATTACGCAGATTCTCTTCGGCAGCCGCCAGATCCGATGCATTGAGTTGCGCAGCCGTACGTGCATCGACCAATGCGAGTTCGACACGATTACGTTCGATCACACCCGTTTGCCCGGCCTCGAACATCCGACCGTAAGCAGCAGCTATACGTTCTGCATTTGCCAACTGCTCATCGAGCAATGCCTGGCGACGACGCAGATAGACGATCTCAATACACTGTTCCTGTGCCTGCAACAACACTCCCCGACGGAACGACGCATATTCATGGCCATACTGTTCGCCCTTGAGTTTCGCAAGTTTGTTCTTATTGAAATAGACACTCGGAAAATCAAAAGGCTGTGCAACAGTCCATTCATGTTTCTTTCCCTGATCGGCTTTTCCCCACATCCGTTCGTAATTGACGGATGGATTCTCCAGAAATTTCCCGGTCCGAGCCTCGAGAGTCTGAGCATCCTTCAGGTTGCGTTGAGCTTCGAGCGCCCGGTTATTGGTCTCCACGGCATCGAGCACATGTCCAAACGGAACAGATCCGTCACGGGTACTATCCACAGAATCTGTCGAATAGCAAGAGCTACCCACCATCTCCTGACCCGACAATACCTTCTCTGCCACGACAGTACCCGACACCCCAGAAATCGATGCGATGAAAGCAGCTCCGATGACCATCATCCACATCGCATTTTGTTTTCTATTCATACTTTCTCGGTTTTACGATTGAACATCAGATAGACGATCGGAATTACAAACCCATTGAGCAGCGTTGAACTCAACAGACCTCCGAGGATCACTTGCGCAAGCGGACTCTGAATCTCATTACCCGGCAGATCGCCGCCAACCGCCAGCGGGATCAGCGCAAGGGCCGAGGTAAGCGATGTCATCAGAATGGGGTTGAGACGATCGAGCGATCCCTGAATCACGCTGTCGTGCAACGAAAGCCCTTCGCTGCGCAACTGACCGTAATGCGAAACGAGCAGTATGCCATTTCGAATGGCAATCCCCAACAACGAGATAAACCCGATAATGGCAGGAATACTCAGCACGCCCGAGGTGATCCATACACTCGCCACGCCACCGATCAGGGCCAACGGCAAATTGAGCATAATCATTCCCGAAAGCGAGAAGCTCTTGAATTCCTGGAACAGCAACAAGAAAATAACCAGCAACGAGACAATCGACGTAAAAAGGAGAATACGCGAAGCCGCCTGTTCGCTTTCGAACTGCCCGCCATACTCGACGTAATAGCCTTCGGGCAGCGGCACCTGTTCACGAATCCGTTCACGGATCGCGCCGACCGCACCGCTCAGATCGCCCCCTTCGACATTGGCCGAAACCACGATCTTGCGTCGCACATTTTCACGGTTGATCGCATTGGGACCCGATCCCGACACAATATCGGCCACATAACTCAACGGCACCTTACGCCCGCCGGCATCGAGCATCAGATCTCCGATTTTCGCAATGCTGTTCTTGTCGTTTTCGCCCACCTTGAGCGTCACATCGAAGACACGGTTCCCTTCATACACCTGTGACATGACCCGGCCAGCCAACGCAACATCGACATACTCCGCGAATTCCGGCAGTGTAATTCCATATTTGGCCAACATTTCCCGACGCGGTTTGATCTGCAATTGAGGCCGTTCAACCTGCTGTTCGACATTGAGGTCGACCACTCCGGGCACATCGGCAATTACAGCTTTGATCCGGTTACCCAACGAGAACATGCGGTTCAGATCGTCTCCGAACAGTTTGATCGCGATATTAGCTTTCGTCCCCGACAACATCGCATCGATACGGTGAGAAATGGGTTGTCCGATCTCGATATTGACACCTTTCAATTCACCGAGACGCGCACGCACATCGGCCAGGAATTCGGCACGCGAACGATCGGTCAGTTCGAACGGAGCTTCGAGTTCGGAAGCATTGACCCCGAGTGCATGCTCATCCAACTCAGCACGTCCTGTTTTACGTGCTACCGTTTGTATCTCAGGAATCTCGAGCAGGATCTCCTCGACCCGGCGCCCTACCCGATCGGACTCTTCGAGCGAAATACCCGGCATAGTGGCCGTATTGATCGTCAGTGAACCCTCATTGAACGGCGGCAGAAAACTGCGGCCCAATCCGGCAAACACGATGACCGCGCCTACAAACAATACCAAAGCAGGACCCAGAATCCATCCCTTATGCGTCAGGGCCCATTCGAGCGCACGACGATACCCCCTATGCAACCAACGCGATACGAACGGTTCTTTTTCGCTCTTTTGAAGCATCTTTTCCCCCGTAAGCAAATAGCTGCACAACACAGGAGTCAGCGTCACGGCTACGACCATCGACGCAAAGAGCGACACAATGAACGAAATACCCAACGGTCGCAACATACGACCTTCCATACCACTCAGGAAGAACAGAGGCACAAAGGCCACGATCGTAATAATCGTCGCATTGACGATCGAAGAACGAATCTCTTTGGAAGCCTCGAACACGACTTCGATACTCCGTTGCCGTTCAGCCGGCGGTTTGAGTCGATTCTCACGCAGTCGTTTGAAAACATTTTCGACATCGATGATCGCATCATCGACCAGCGAACCGATGGCAATGGCCATACCGCCGAGACTCATCGTATTGATCGTAAGACCCAACATTCGCAATACCAACACAGCGACCAACAACGACAATGGCAATGCCACAAGCGAAATAAGCGTCACCCTGCCATTCATCAAAAAGATGAACAACACGATCACCACAAACACGGCACCCTCCATCAACGCCTTCTGAATATTGCTCACCGAGGCTTCAATAAACCGGGACTGACGGAAAATGTCGGTCGACACATGCAGATCCTCGGGCAGTGTCTGCCGCAGTTCTTCGATCGCATCGTCGAGTCGTTCGGTCAACTCCAAGGTATTGGTATGCGGTTGTTTGGTCACAGTCACCAACACAGCCGGCTTCGTACGTTCCGAGGCAAGGCCCAATTGAGGCAATTTGGGTCCCGTCGTAACCTGTGCCACATCTTCGATCAAAATGGGCACATCGTCGACCGTTTTGATCACCCCTTTGCCGATCTGGGCTGCATCGGTCGTCGACAGCATTCCGCGGACAATATACTCGTTTCCATATTCGTACAACACCCCGCCCGACGCATTCTGGTTGAGATTTTCGACAGCCACGATAATTTCATCCATCGTCACCCCGTAACGCTGCATGCGCAACGGATCGGCCAGAATCTGATACTCGCGGATATCACCGCCGATGACCGTCACCTGCGCCACACCCCCAACCGAGAGCAAACGCGGACGGATCGTCCAATCGGCAATCGTACGGACCTCCTCGAGTGAAGTCGTATCGGCCGTTATACCGAGAATCATCATTTCGCCCAGGATCGATGATTGGGGACCCAAGGTAGGTTTTCCAGCCGTAGGAGGCAGTGCGTCACCCACCTCGGCCAACTTTTCGGAAACGATCTGACGCGCCGTATAAATATCGGTTCCCCAGTCGAATTCAACCCATACCACCGAGAAACCCGTTGTTGTTGTCGATCGCACGCGACGCACATTGGTCGCGCCATTAACAGCCGTTTCAACCGGGAATGTTACCAGTTGTTCGACCTCTTCCGGAGCCATACCGGGAGCTTCGGTCATTACCGTGACAGTCGGCGCATTGAGATCGGGAAACACATCGACCTCCATTCGCAGGGTCGTATAGAGTCCCACCGCCATGAGCAGAACTGCCACAATCATCACCATCACCCGGTTACGCAGAGAATATGCGATAATTTTATTTAACATGCTCGCTCTGTTTTAGGATGAATGATTAATGAGAATGGCCATGCGGTATTTCACCCGAGGCTGAGGCCAATTTGACATTGTATGCGCCTTTGCTCACCACCCGTTCGCCGGGAGCAAGTCCTGAGAGCACCTTGACACGCACGCCATCACTTGCCCCGATCCGAACCTGCCGTTTTTCATAACATGATTCGTCGAGCTGCACGAATACATACAGACTTCCCAACTCCTCCAACAGGGCCGTTTCGGGCACTGCCAACACATCGGTTTCAGGGGCCCCCAGAAGAAAAACCTCAACAAAAGAGCCCGGGACGATACCGGCCCTGTTATCGAACTCAATGCTCACCGGCATATAGAACGATCCGGCCGCAGCCGTTGTCCCGGCCGAGATGACACGGCCTCCGAGATCGGTCGTCGCATATACTTTGCCGTCATATGGCGTACGGAAATTCGCACCGCGAATCGTACGCAGCGCTTCATAATAGCGTTGCGACACCTCGGCACGCAGCGTAAGACGACGATTCTGCGAAACGGTAGCCAATGGAGCGCCAGCCTCGACATATGCCCCGTCCTCGACATCGAGACTCGTCACATACCCTCCGAGCGGTGTATCGACCTCCGTTCCACGATCGCTACGAGACGATGCTACAGCCTCATAGGCCACCCTCGCCTGCTCGTACGCCAGTTCAGCCTGCTCGTACGCCTGTTGCGAAACGATTTTGTCTTTCACCAACTCTTTTGCCCGTTCATATTCCGCCTTGGCACTTTTATATGCAGCTTCGGTCCGGGCAATATAATCACCGTCCGCCACATTCTTCGAGGAAATGTAAAACAACGTCTGTCCTTTTGAAACAGGAGCTCCTTCAACCAGCCGCACAGCACCCAACGACACAACACCACTCACAGGAGCTGTTATGACCGTCCAATCTCCTTGGGCCGGCATGATCTGACCTCCAGTACGGACTACTTGACTGAATGTAGAGGGTTGTACCTCGATCACCTCGAACTCGACTTTGGCTGCCTGTTCGGGTGTAAAGACGATTTCATCGCTCTTAGCTCCTGCCGATTCATGCGCGTGGTCTTCGTGACCATGCGGATCTTCAGCGGCATGGTCATGATTCTCTTGTGCATGGTCATGCTCATCGTGTGTTGCATCATGATCGTGTGTTGCATGCGCATGATCTCCATTTTCCGATTCATGATCATGCCCCTCGTGATCGTGGTCAGCATGATCATGAAGTGCAGAAACTGATTGGGCAGATTCGGACGACCCCGAACGCCCGCCTTTGCAAGCTGCGAGCGAATAAGCCACAGCCATGGCAAGGCATACGATAAAGATATTTTTCATATGATTTGCAGGTTTGATTCCATGAATGAAAGATACCGCTTCGTCACCCCGGACGAAACCGTAAATCGGCTCTGACAAACAAAGCCGCGAAATCAAGCCAAACAAGGAGGAGCCCGCAACGCCCCTGTCTCAGCGACATAGAGTCCAGGGACAAAAGCGAGATATGGGATGGCAATCGTATGGGCTGTCGAATAACACATCGGGAGTGCTTCGACAGGTGCGACGCCGCACAGTTCGATCATTAACAGATCAATGTGCTGCAACGAATGATCGTGAGCGTGACAATAGCATTCGGCATCGTTACGGACCGGCTGTACGACAACCAGATCGCTCAACGAACAATTGTCACGAATCGGTTCGACCGGCAGATCTTTCTGGGTATGTGCCGCACAATGGTGATTTCCGACCAAAGCATCGCAGCCGCTCCCAAGACAGTGAACGATATTGAAACAAGCCGTAGCCTGTCCTTCATGATGATGATGCGGTGTAAGCGCGACAAACTGCATGAGGATGCCCACCATCATCACGCATTTCACCATTACATTGCGCCGCATCGTATTTATCATTTCTTCTATCCTTGTACTAATGTACTGGTCCAACGTTGACAAAGATAAGGGTTTTCAGTTTGTTTCCGACATTAGACAAAAAAATAATGTAAAGAATACTCTTGCCGTCATCTCATAATAAATGTTTACTGCATTTTTCACAACTTCATTTTTCGGGAAACTAACCGAGTGCTAATGACTGGATCATTCTACAAAATAGAATGACTTACCGATTGTGGGCCGATGCGCTATCGATCGAGTTGAATCTTCATACATCAACCACACGATCAAGTCCGATCGTTTCTCTAAGAACGAAGAGAGAATACCCAAACTGAACATTCTCTCTTTTTCAACATCTCTGTCGGACACCCATAATCCGGTGAACCGATAGTCATTCAAAATCTCATTGACTGATTCGAGTATACGTATCTTGCAGGAAACCCGTAAACGTCAATTTCATATTTGACTCATAAGGATTTTCGACGTGAATCGTGCCATAATCATAATCTTTCGGAGCCACATAAAAAAGATCGCCGATCTCACGGACTTCGATTTGAATTGCATAATCAAAAGACCATTCATCCGGAGCATTATCCATCTCACTCAAACGGAAAGAATGATATTTAGTGAAATAGCCCGGTTTTTCAGGGATCTCCGGCAAGCAAGACCCCGTCACATTACCCTCGCTAATTGTTACTGTATCGTGCGCATCATTCACCCATTTTCCATACAGAAGTTCCTGGAGTGCCTCCCGATTCGTTCCGCGTTGAAACGAAAAAGATATTTGATCCTCTCCTAACATTAATCCCGTCCAATTATCCGCGGTTTTCAACGTAATCTTATACTGCCAACCCTCTTCACTGGTAGCCAAAATATTGGTCGAAGGATCAAAAGCCCATGAACCCTGACGAGGATACACATCGTTATAATTCCGATACCCTATTCTACATGATCCATCTGCATTGAATAAAAAATATTGAGGGTATTGATTCTTAGGGTCCCCAGCAATACTCCAGTAACCGACAAACCCCCGCGCTTCTTCTGTCAATTCACTTCCGCTTCCACTTCCATCCCCACCAGGAGGAGGCACATCATCTTTCGAGTCACCGCCACAGGCCCACAAGGTCCCTAATGCAATTGCAACGAGAGCCAAAGCACACACTCGCTTCAAAAGTTCATTCCTTGTTCTTTTCATAACTATGATTTTATACGAAATAACCAAAAGCAAAAATAAAATTACAAAATAATGGATCAACATGATTATAACCCGAAAAATATCTTTTTGCCATTTTTATTCTTCCAAATACCATCGTCACAAAAAAACTACCCTCCGAACTCATAGAGTCCGAAGGGTAGTAATCTGTTTCATCGACAAGGCTATTCGTTCACCGGAGTCTGCGCCTTAATATAGGTATAATGCGGACCGAAACGCTCGAAAGCGGCTCTGTCGAGTTCTTCGCGATGGTCCGGATGAGCCACACTGATGATCAGGCGTGCACGTTCCTGAAGCGTTTTACCGTACAAGTTGACGGCACCGTATTCTGTCACAAACCAATGCAAGTGAGCACGAGTTGTCACAACACCGGCACCCGGCGAGAGCACGGGAGCGATCTTGCTGACCCCTTTGTTCGTAGCCGACGGCATGGCCAGGATCGCTTTACCGCCTTCCGAGCGCGAAGCACCGTACATGAAGTCGATCTGACCGCCAACACCCGAGTAGAATTTCGTACCAAGAGAATCGGCACAAACCTGTCCCGTGAGATCGACCTGCAATGCCGAGTTAATCGCAGTCACCTTCGGGTTCTTCGCAATGATATACGGATCGTTGGTATACCCAACATCCATCATAGCCACACCTGGGTTGTTATCGATAAAATCGTATACCTTCTGCGATCCCATAAGGAACGTAGAGACCATTTTTCCCTTATCGATCGCCTTATTCATTCCATTGATCACTCCTTTCTCCACCAGCGGGAGGACACCATCAGCAAACATTTCGGTATGGATACCGAGATTCTTGTGGTTACCCAATTGGGCCAACACGGCATTCGGAATCGCGCCAATACCCATCTGCAGACAAGCGCCGTCCTCGATCAGTTCAGCACAATAACGACCGATCGCAGTCTCCACCTCATTGGGCGTACTGAAATGGGCCTCTTCAAGCGGTGTATCGTCTTCGACGAAAGTATCGATTTGCGACATATGGATAAACGCATCGCCGAACGAACGGGGCACGTTTTTGTTGACTACGGCGATTACGGTACGTGCACATTCGACAGCAGCCAAAGTAGCATCGACCGAGGTACCCAAAGACACATAGCCATGTTTGTCGGGCGACGACACCTGAATCATAGCCACGTCACAAGGCAGTACACCTGCACGATAAAGTTTCTGAGTTTCGCTCAGGAAAATCGGAATATAATCGGCATAACCGCTCTGCGTGACCTTACGCACATTACTGCCCACGAAAAACGAGTCGAGTTGGAAAATACCTTCGAACTCCGGGGCTGCATATGGAGCAGGACCTTCAGTGTGCAGGTGATGGATATGAACGTGTTGGAACTCCTTATTGGCTCCCCGTTCGCACATGGCCTTGATCAGGCACTGAGGTGCACTCGCCACGCTACTCAAATGGACATGGTCGTAAGACTTGATGACCTTTACCGCCTCAGCGGGCGACACGAAATGGATTTTATTGGTCATGGTTTTCTCTGAAAGGTTATTGATTCACATGTTTTGGGTCGTCGTAAAAACGAAACGTGCAAATTTAATGATTTTTATCGAGATTCCGACCGCACGACACGGATTTATCAACAAGCGGCCTATAGACTCTTAAACGTTGTGTGCATATTTCGCTGACAGAATGGATAACGAATCATATCCAACACTCGAGGAATCGTCATTTTTTTCTGTATCACATTATTGTTGAGTTAAAAAAAATACATATATTTGAAAATAAGATAAAATATCAACACCCATATGACAACTGAGCTCATAGGTCTCGAAGACCTTGTAATACGTTTTTCGGGAGACTCGGGAGATGGCATGCAACTGACCGGCAGTTTGTTTGCCGACATATCTGCCACAGTCGGTAATGGGGTCTCGACTTTTCCCGATTATCCTGCCGAGATCCGCGCCCCCCAAGGGACCATTGCCGGTGTTTCAGGATACCAGGTACACGTTGGCGATCACAAAGTCCACACCCCTGGCGATTATTGCGATGTACTGGTTGCGATGAATCCGGCGGCCTTGCGGGCCAACGCATGCTGGCTCAAACGGGGTGCTACGATTATTTTAGATGCCGATCAATTCAATGAAAAAAGTATTGCGCGGGCCGGATTCGCCACCGACGACCCGATCGAAGAACTCAAACTCACCGACTACAATATCCTGGCCCCGGGCATTACAACGATGACCCGAGCTGCCCTCGAGAGCGTCAATCTCGACCTGAAAACCATCACCAAGTGTAAGAATATGTTCGCACTTGGGATCTGTTGCTACCTGTTCAACCGACCATTGGCACATATCGAGGTATATATCGATCGGAAATTCGGGCGCAAAAGCGCTGAACTCGCCACTGCCAACAAACAGGCCCTCAACGGCGGATACAACTACGCCCACAACACCCATGCCTTTGCCAACACCTACGACATCAAGCCCGCGCCGCTCACTCCGGGTATCTACCGCAACATCAGCGGGAATCAAGCAACAGCCTGGGGCCTGATAGCCGCATCGGAAAAGAGTGGCCGTCCGCTTTTTTGCGGTTCGTACCCGATCACCCCGGCGACTGCTATTCTGGAAGAGCTGGCTAAACGCAAAGACCTCGGAGTCAAGACGCTCCAGGCCGAGGACGAAATCGCCGGCATCTGCACCTCGATCGGTGCTGCTTTTGCCGGCAATTTTGCCGTCACATCGACCTCGGGTCCCGGTCTTTCGCTCAAATCCGAAGCGCTTGGACTGGCAGTCATGACCGAACTGCCCCTTGTAGTGGTCGATGTACAGCGCGGCGGTCCTTCGACGGGTTTGCCAACCAAAACCGAACAGAGCGATCTTCTGCAAGCCTTGTGGGGTCGTAACGGAGAGTGTCCGCTTGTGGTCATGGCAACCAGTTCGCCCTCAGACTGTTTCCATTACGCTTTTTGGGCCGGCAAAATTGCCATGGAACACATGGTTCCGGTCATTTTGCTTTCGGACGGATTTACCGCCAACGGATCGGAACCTTGGCGTATCCCGTCGATGAAAGAGTACCCCTCGATCAAACCGCCCATCATACGGGACGCCCCCGAAGGAGGCTTCATGCCCTA
>CASDSC010000069.1 GCA_949283215.1 uncultured Alistipes sp.
AAGCGCCAATCCAGCCCAACTTTCGGACGAGAACCGCACATTGACGACGGGCAGAAACCATAGAAAATAAGAAAGCAATACAAAAGCTGTACGGTATTGTTGAGGCAATTCATCACGGAACGCATGTACAAACAATGTAATCGCGCCCACTGCCACCAAACCTGCCACCACATGGAGGATTGAGGCCAATACAAAAGGATCATGTACCCCTATTACGTCGAGTATACGGAAAATAATCAGACAAATCGTGGGATGCAGCGTAGGTCTCATACAAGCACCGTACTCCCAAGTCAAGTCAGAAGGAGAACACCAGCCCATCTTCATACTGGCATACTCTATAACTTGGAAATGTTCGTCAGGATGGTAGAAACCGCTACTGAACAGTCCCGCTATCACATACACCACCGCAGCCAAAAACGGGCACCATCGCTCCCAAAATATCTGCTTGTTCATCTGATCTATCAACTCAAGACACCAATAGATGTATTCGATATGTCCCCCATAACTCCTACCTGATTTTGTTTGCTTTCATCTTGAAGTATGTGTACATCTATCAAATTACATATTGAGACAATCCACTCTGCGTCCACCCGCAGTCTACAGTTCACATCATCTTTCAACGTCCGCTAATCACAGGGCAATACGATACGTCAGGTATACCGTTCTCCCTTATGGAATTTCGCGTCATCGATAAATTTCTTAATATTCTGCTCGTTTTTCTTCGGACAAATCATCAAGACATTTCCACTGTCGACCACGATATAATCATTGAGGCCTTCGATTACGGCCAATTTTCCTTCGGGCATCATCACGATACTATCGTGAGTATCGTAGAACATTCCTTCACCACGCACGACATTCCCATGATCGTCTTTTTTCGAATAACTATACAAAGAGCCCCACGTTCCGATATCGGACCACCCGAAATCACTGCATCGCACATACACATTCTCAGCCTTCTCCATCACGCCGAAATCAATCGAGATACTCCGGCACTCGGAATAGACCCGTTCGATACATTCACTCTCCCGAGATGTTCCGTAGCAATCGGAAATTGCAGCGAACTGTTGATACATTTCGGGCAACATAGTACGCATCGCTTCGAGAATACCAGCGGCTTTCCACAGGAAAATTCCGGCATTCCAGACAAATTCACCGCTTTCGACGAATGCTCGTGCCAGTTCAATATTGGGTTTTTCCGTAAAAGTTTTGACTCGGTGAATTGCTCCGGTATTATTATCTTGCTCACCATCGACCTGAATGTAACCATACCCAGTATCTGGACGGGTAGGACGAATTCCGATTGTCATCAACACATTGTGTGAACGGACAAATTCCATCGCTTCATCAATTGCATGCACGAACTCTGCCTCATTCAGGATCAGATGATCCGACGGCGTGACAATCATATCGGCCTCGGGATTGACAGACATCAGCCGGAAAGCCGCATAAGCGATACAAGGGGCCGTATTTCGTCCTACCGGTTCACAAAGCACCTGACACTCTTTAATTTCAGGAATTTGCTCCAACACAAGATCCCGGTACACCCGGTTTGTCACCACCAAAAAATTTTCCGCAGGCACAATAGGAGCAAATCGCTCGAAAGTATGACGTATAAACGATTTTCCGGTTCCGAGAATATCCAAAAACTGCTTAGGGCGTGCATTGCGGCTGATCGGCCAAAAACGGCTGCCGATACCACCGGCCATGATCACACAATATTTGTTTTGATCCATATGATATTTGCATGCAAACTGTTCGACAAATTGTCCCACCTGAACTTCGTTCAGAAGCGACGATTATACAAAGATAAAAACTTTCGGCAAAAATAATACGTATACTGATCTGGTTCGACGCAATATCGAAGAATGTTTCGTACTTTTGTCGCAACAATTGCAAACAAACGGACACAGTATGAAAATTCGTCTTTTCACATTACCCAACATACTCACGCTCTGCAACCTGCTGTGTGGAGCTATCTCGGCCACCTTCGCATTGGCGGGAGAATTGCGACCTGCATTCTGGCTAATCGCCGGTGCTGCTGTTTTCGATTTTCTCGACGGTTTCATAGCCCGACTGACCCGCAATTATTCGGAGATCGGCAAAGAACTCGATTCTTTGGCCGATGTCATCAGTTTCGGATTCGCACCGTCTGCCATCCTGTTCTGCATCTTCCAGGCGGCAGGAGGCACTCAATGGTGGGGTTATGCCGTATTCGCCGTAGCCGCCTTTTCAGCCCTCCGGCTGGCCAAATTCAACATAGACCCGAGCCAAAGCGACAGTTTCGAGGGCATGCCTACACCGGCCGCAGCTATTTTCATTGCCTCGGCAGGCTATGTCTACGCATCAGGATCATATGCCGTACAACCGGCCTCGGTATTGATTATCGCAGGCTGCATCTGCTACTTTTTGGTAAGCCGAATTCGGATGTTTGCCTTCAAATTCCACCACTACGGCCTACGCGGCAACGAATTGCGATATGGTTTCCTTGCCGGAGCCGCCATTGCACTGGCAATTTGGCAAATCACGGCTATTCCCTTTATTGTACTGACCTACCTTCTCATCTCGGTAATTACAGTCCTCAGCCCAAAATCGGCCGGTCGTTAAACCCCTCCTCAAGAGGCCCCGCGCGCAATTGATTTATTTTTGTTACCTTTGCCGCAGAATTTGCAAAACCAAAAGGAGTGCCGATGACTCATCCGTTCAGGCGATACGTAGCACTGCTGCTCTTTGGGCTATTCGCCGTTGCCATATGCAACGGTGCTTCGCTTCGCAGTATGATTCCGGCACCACAAGTTCCTGCCGGATATGGGTCATCGTCAGGTCTCGACACTGCCAGGACACAGAATTCGAGCGACACGAACCGGGTTCGCAAACCACTCGAATCCTATTTTTTCAATGACTCGATCCGTGCGCTGCCCAATTTCGCATGGAATGTCGACATGGCCTACAACCGTATCAACCTGACCTCGATCGACACCTCGATGAACGGTTTTCAAACCGACTATCCTTTTCTGCAAAACAGCGTAGGAGCCGCATACATTGGCACTTTGGGAGGAGCAGCCATCCCGCTCAACTATTTCGATCGCCCCAACAACCGCAATTTCTCGTTCGCCAACGCATACGACTGTTATATGTATACCCCAGAACGGGTCCCTTTCTATAATGTCAAGGCCCCGTTTACCCAAGGCACATACTTCATGTCGGGGCAACGGAAAAAAGCGGAAGAGGACCTGGGTATTATCCACGCCCAAAACATTTCACCCTCTTCGGGCTTCAATCTCAACTACAAAAGCCGGGGTACGCGAGGTATGTACACCTGGCAAGGAGCACGGGACAAGAACCTATCGCTAGCTTTCTCACCTACGGGAAAAAAATACAGTTTCCATGGCGGTTATATCTACAACACGGCCATTCTCAAAGAAAACGGTGGTATCGCAAACGACCGGGATGTAACCGACACGATCTTCGATCTTCCTGAAAACATCCCTGTCCGACTGACCGACGCACGCAATGTTTTCAAAAATAATACGTTTTATTTTGTTGAATCGTACGGGGTGCCATTACGGAAACTGACTGACGAAGATTTCTCGATTGCCGACCAATCAAGTATCTTCTTTGGCCATTCGTTCGAGTGGAGCAAATTCACAAAGTTGTATACAGATTCCCGGGGGGCCAGCGGCGAATACTACGACGACTGGTTCCTCAACCCAAACGCGACTTATGACTCGATATACGAAGGGTTACTCTCGAACAAACTTTTCGTACAAATCCAGCCATGGGACCGAAACGGGGTAATCGGGACCATCGACGCCGGCGTAGGCATGGACAACCATTGGTACTATCAATTCCGGCCTGACGAGTACCAAAATACCTCGGCGACAAAAAAACAGAATCTGAACAGTTACTATGTGTACGGTTCAGTAGAAGGTTATTTTCGCAAATATTTCAAATGGGGAGCCGATCTCTGCTATCACCCGGCCGGCGACCGCAGCCAAGATGTCGAGTTCGGGGGAAATATAGCGATCAGTGCCTTCATCAAAGGAAGACCTCTCACTCTGTCGGGCTCGGCCCGGTACGCTCTACGTACCCCAAGCTACTGGACAGAGAACTATTTCTCAAACCACTATGTGTGGTTTAACTCTTTTGCGAAAGAGAATGAGACCCGGATAGACCTTGCATTGACTATGCCCGCCATCGGCATGGAGTTGGGCGCACACCAAAGCGTGACGACCAACAAGGTTTATTATGACGCGAACTGCCGCCCCGCACAGTACTCGGGTAGCGTAAGCGTATCGGGCTTGTATGCTAAAAAGGATTTCCGCCTCGGCGGATTCCATCTGAACCACAGGGTACTGCTTCAATGGAGTTCGGCCCAGGAGGTGGTTCCGGTACCACTGGCAAGTGCGTTTTTGTCCTACTATTTCGAATTCAATGTTGTGAAGGACGTATTGCGCATCCAACTGGGTATAGACGGGCGTTACAACACGAAATATTACGCATTCGGATATAACCCGGCTCTGGCGCAATTCTACAACCAACGCGAAAAACAATTGGGCAATTACGTCATGCTGGACGCATTCCTTACCGCCAAATGGAAACGAATGCGCATCACCGTCAAGTTACAACATGCCAATGAAAACTTGTTCGGCGAACGGGACTACTTTACCGTACTGCACTATCCGCTCAACATGCGGCAGCTCAGACTCGGATTCTCCTGGAACTTCTACAACTAACATTGAAGCGCACACGACAGCCCGCAGACTGTATGGTATGCTTAAATCCATTATTTTTAATGTTCTTTTACTTTTTAGTTTTCTAAGTTGCACACGGACGAACGACGAAATTGAAATTTCGACTTCACTACGAGAAAAAGGAGAACTTGTGGTGGCTATCGATGCCGATATGCCCGGCTATTTCCAGTTGGACAATGAAAGTTACGGCTATCAGCACGATCTACTACAAGTTTATGCCGATCATGTAGGCGTTACACTACGGATCGGTCCGGTACACAGCCCAGCTGAAAGCAAACGCATGCTTGACCGCAGAGAGGTCGATATGATTGCAGCACCGACTCGTCGCATTCCGCATGACGAAACAGACTGGTCAGTTCCCGTTTATCATACGTCATATGTGGTGATTACCGGACGGAAACGTGCGGCACAGATAAACAAAGCGACCGATTTCCAACTCGGAGAGGATATGGCAGATCGCAAGTTGATGATCGCTTCAGGCTTTAAACTGACTCGAGCCTATGATCGGTTACTCGATTCGCTGCCAAAAACACAGATCTTCGTCTCATCGAAAAGCAGTTTTGATCTGATCGAAGCTCTCAGCCGCGGTGAATACGACTACTTGATTTGCGAAAAAAGCGAAGCCCAATTGGGTTGTGCTTTAGTACGCAACGTACGTGAAATCTATGAATTCGCCGAACAACTCCCGGTCAGTTTGGTAGTTAACCCACGTATAAGCGGTTTACGGGACGAATTTTCGGCATGGTACGGGACCTTCCGCAATAGCGCCGATTATGCTTTGCTGAACGACCTCTATTTCGAACGGGGGATCGTTGGGCAGGTCATTGGGCGCAATGCACGTTCAGAATCCGCGGACGGTATATCGATCTATGACCCGCTTATCAAACGGATCAGCGAAGAGGAAGGGCACGACTGGCGTCTGATCTCGGCGATCGCATATAGCGAATCTCGCTTTAACCCTCTGATCGTATCGTCTAAAGGCGCCCGAGGATTGATGCAGATCATGCCTTCGGTGGCACGGCAATTCAATGTACCGGAAGGGGAAGTGATGCAACCGGAACAAAACATTCTGCTCGGCGTGAAACTTATCGGCGCCATTGAACGTACGTTAAAGTTCAAACCATCCACGTCATATGCAAACCGAATGCGCATCATTCTGGCATGCTACAACGGAGGCATCGGACATGTAACCGACGCACGCAGGTTAGCGGTAAAATACGGGGGGGATCCTGATTCATGGGACGATGTGGCCCTCTTTCTCCAACACAAAACCGATCCGGCATATGCTAATGACGAAATAGTAAGCCACGGGACATTTGATCCCAGCGAGACATTGGCATTCGTTGATCAGGTCATGGGTTGTTATACAGCCTACTGCAACCGGGTAAAACGGTAAATTACGCACCAAACCATTATAACAAAAAAGCAGTCGCAGAACAGAGAACAGTTCTGAGCCTGCTTTTTTTCAATAGGAAAGATTACTAAAACCGTTTTTCAATACACAACACTCTCTTTAAACATCTTTCGTCTTACTGAATCATTCAACAGATTTGTTTTTTCACGAATAATCACTACCTTTGCAATCCGTTTTGCACAGTGCGAACGGGTAATACACTTTAAAATTTCACAAAATGCCTGTAAAGATCAGATTAGCACGCCATGGTAAGAAAGCATACGCTTTCTATCATATCGTCGTAGCAGACAACAGGGCGCCACGGGATGGTAAGTTTATCGAAAAAATCGGAACCTATAATCCCAATACGAACCCTGCAACCGTTGAACTCCAATTTGACCGTGCACTGGAATGGATCCAGAAAGGGGCTCAACCAACAGACACATGCCGCAACATTCTTTCGGACAAAGGTGTTATGTTGAAAAAACATTTGCTCGGTGGTGTAGCGAAAGGAGCATTCTCTGCAGAAGAGGCAGAAAATCGCTTCGAGAAATGGATGAAAGAAAAAGCAGCCAAAGCTGAAGCTGCTGCTACGAAATTGTCGGGCGATAAAGCTGCTGCACAAAAAGCTCGTTTGGCAGAAGAAGCTAAAGTAAAAGAAGCTCGCGCTGCTGCTCTCGCTGAAAAACGCGCTGCTGCCGCTAAAGCCGCAGAAGAAGCTGCTGCCGCAGCCGCTGCTGAAGCTGCCGCCGCTGAAACCACGGAAGACGCCGCTCAGGCTGCCGGCGAGGAGGCTTAATCCAGTTATGCACGATCGGGAACTGATCAAAGCAGGCCGGGTTGCCAAAGTATTCGGCAATGCCGGAGAGGTTGTCCTCAACCTGCTTGATACTTTTCCAGATCCCTTTTGTTACGAGGAACCGTTGTTCGTTTACATTGACGGACTTGCGGTTCCTCTTTTTTTGGAACAATTCGAACGTCGCGGCCGAACAGGCGCCACAGCCCTGTTTGCCGACATTGACACAGAAATGCGTGCCTCAGAACTAGTAGGTCTCGATTTATACACTCCCGCCCCCTACACCGAAGAGGAAGACGATGGCGAACTCTATTTCGAAGATCTGGTGGGTTATACAGCTCTTCTCGGTCCAGGACGAACCTCCCAAATCGTTGAATACATCGATGACGAGTTCAATCCGCTCTTTCGTGTAGATTTCCATGGTGTTGACGTACTCATTCCGGCAGCAGACGATCTATTGGTCGAAGTAGACGAAAAACATCGTACCATACAATTCGACCTACCCGAGGGTTTGATAGAACTATACACAGAATAATCCTCCGACACATACATCAAGCGAATCACAAACAGCATACTCCTGCCGGAAACAGGACGTTATTCAGTATAAACAGCGCCAACATGCCTTTCCACAAAAGTCTACGTAAGCTCGTTTTTCAGGGCCTCGATCCTCACTTATCAGCACGCAGACAGCATATATCATAACACATATCTATCCCGAGCCAAAGCCCCCACACACTCACAAACATCTCACCGAATTTTGCTTTCACCAAGCCGCCGATTTTCGCACACACCACAAACACGGGGGAAGCCCCAATCTACGTTTTGAATTTTTCCAACCGAGACATAAAATTTCATTCAGGATTTCTTTGTTTGTCAAGAAATCTTCCTATATTTGCAACGTTTTTACACAAGGAAGCCGGTTTTCTAAAGTTAAATAATTATTAAGTTATTTAATTTTTTTGGAAATTAGAATTTTCCGGTTTATCTTTGCAGCGAAGTTTTAAGGTTCATTTTAGGTTAGTAGTTTTAGGTTAGTAGAGGAAATCCGGAGGGAGCATGTAAATGCCCTCGTCCGTATTTCCTTGTTTTTACACTAACTGTACAACCTTTTTCCTACTTCGTTTTCCAAAGAGATATTCCGAGAGTA
>CASDSC010000070.1 GCA_949283215.1 uncultured Alistipes sp.
ATTCACCTCGTCGTGATGGATGATCGCGACGAGGCAGCCTATCTGTGTAATGACCTGTATAATTTTCTGGATGCCGATCGTGTCTTGTTTTTCCCGACCGCATACAAACGTTCGATTCAGTTCGGTCAGGAAGATCCCCAGGGAATCATGCAGCGTACCGCGGCACTCAATGAGGTCAAAAACTTTGCCCAGGGTTATCTGGTGATATGTACATATCCCGAGGCTCTCGTCGAGAAGGTCGTTGCAATGCAGGAGCTCAAACAGAGTACGTTGAACATTAAAATCGGCGATAAGCTCTCGATCGGTTTCGTTGAGGAGACTTTGAAAACTTATCAGTTCGAACGGGTCGATTTTGTTTACGAACCCGGACAGTATTCGGTTCGAGGCGGAATTGTCGATGTGTTCTCGTTCTCGGACAATCGACCTTATCGGCTCGATTTTTTTGGCGATGAAATCGAATCGATCCGGTATTTTGACCTGACATCACAACTCTCCGTCGAAAAACTCGATGCCGTCGAGATTGTGCCCAACCTGAAAGAGGCGGCATCGACCGAAAATCGGGTGTCGTTCTCCGCATTCATAACTGCAGGAGGTCGCGATAACCAAAAACATACGATCTGTTGGCTGCGGGATCCCGATTACGCGTTGAAACGTTTTGATGCGATACGGACGAAAGTGATGGCTGAACTCGACGAGCCGAGCCGGATCGATTCGATGGTGACCAGCCGTAAGGCTTTCCTTGCGGATACGCAGGACGAAACGATGGTCGTGTTGACGGATAATATCCCGGAACGTCCCGCTGGTGTGTCGATCGATTTTGAAACGGCTCCACAACCTCAGTTCAATAAGCAATTCGAACTTCTGGCCGCAAATATCCAGACCGCAGGGGACAACGGGTATACGACCTATATTCTTACCGATAACCGTGCACAGATAGAACGTTTGGCAAATATATTTCGCTCGGTGGGTGAGAAACAGGTCGAGTTCGGTGCGGTGAGCGTTACGTTGCATGCCGGATTTGTCAGTCATGCCCTGAAGGCGGCTTTCTATACCGACCACCAAATATTCGACCGCTATCACCGCTATCGGCTCAAAAAAGAGCTCGACCGGAGCGAGGCCCTGACCATTCAGGAGCTCAATGCACTCAAGGTCGGGGATTATGTCGTACATATCGATCATGGAGTAGGACGTTTCGGTGGTTTGGTGCGATCGGTTGAGAATGGCAAGGTGCATGAGGCGATCAAACTCGTTTATCGAGATGGAGATGTGTTGCTTGTCAATGTCCATGCTTTGCACAGAATTTCTCGGTACAAAGACCGCGACAGCGAGCCTCCGAAAATCAACAAACTCGGTTCGGGTGCTTGGCAACGTCTCAAGCAGGCTACGAAAAAGGCTGTTAAGGATATTGCGCGTGAACTGATCGCCCTCTACGCTCAGCGCAAGGCGAGTCAGGGTTTCGCCTTCTCGCCCGACGGTTATATGCAGCATGAGCTCGAGGCCTCGTTTATCTATGAGGATACTCCCGATCAGGCCACTGCAACGGCAGCCATCAAGGCCGATATGGAGAGCCCCAGACCGATGGACCGACTGGTCTGTGGCGATGTCGGTTTCGGAAAAACGGAACTCGCGATCCGCGCAGCATTTAAAGCTGTGACCGACGGAAAACAGGTCGCCGTATTGATCCCTACAACCATCCTGTCGCTTCAGCATTACCGTACGTTTAACGACCGGTTGCGCGATTTCCCCGTGCGGATCGAGCAACTCAGCCGTTCGAAAACAGGAAAAGAACTCAAACAGATCCTCGCTGATCTCGAAGCCGGGAAGATCGACATCCTGATCGGTACTCACAAAATCCTCGGCAAAGAGGTTAAGTTCAAGGACCTGGGCCTTTTGATCATCGACGAAGAACAAAAATTCGGCGTGGCCAGCAAGGAAAAGCTCCGCCATATGAAGGCCAATGTCGATACGCTGACGTTGACCGCTACTCCGATTCCTCGTACTTTGCAGTTCTCGTTGATGGGGTCGCGTGATCTGTCTGTCATCACAACACCGCCTCCGAACCGCCAACCCATCGCTACCGAGTCGCACCTGTTCGACGAGGAGATCATCAAAGAGGCGATTGAATATGAAGTGGGACGTGGTGGACAGGTATATTTCGTGCATAACCGCGTCGAAGATATTCGTCAGATACAGGGAATGATTCAGCGGCTTTGTCCTAATGTGAAAGTCGCTGTCGGACATGGCCAAATGAAATCCGATGAACTCGAGAAGGTCATTATGGACTTTATTTTCGGCGAGTACGATGTGTTGCTGGCTACGACGATTATTGAGTCGGGGGTCGATATCCCGAATGCCAATACGATCATAATCAACAACGCTCAGAATTTCGGTTTGAGCGACCTGCATCAGCTCAGAGGTCGCGTCGGCAGGGCCAATCGCAAGGCATTTTGTTATCTGCTCTCTCCCCCCGACGAAATGTTGTCGAGTGAGGCTCGTCGTCGGTTGAGGGCGCTCGAGGAGTTTTCGGATCTCGGCTCGGGATTCAATATCGCCATGCAGGACCTCGATATCCGCGGGGCGGGAAATCTGCTTGGTGCCGAACAGAGCGGCTTTATTGCCGATATTGGTTTCGAAACTTACCAGAAGATTCTGAACGAGGCGATGGCCGAATTGCGTGAAGAACAAGCCTCGGCATCTGATGTGTCGGCTTCTGGTGGAGTTGGGGCAGGTCCTGTCGCAGGAACCGGTGAGTCTGGGGACGCGAAGTCTACATTGAACACTTTGCCTGAGGATACAGTTTATATCAGCGATTGTCAGATTGATACGGATGCCGAAGCGTTGTTGCCCGATGAATATGTGGGCGATACAAGCGAAAAGATACGGCTTTATCGTGAACTTGATGGTCTTACGCGGGATGATCAGTTCGAACGATTTGCCGCAGCGCTTACAGACCGGTTCGGTACATTGCCTCCGCAGGCTGTCGAGCTGATTCATGCCGTACAATTGCGACAACTTTGTATTCGCCTCGGTTTCGAAAAAGTAATTGCAAAAAACGGAATCTTGATCTTGCAATTCGTGTTGAATCAGAAATCTGCATATTATCGGAGTGCCGTTTTTATGGCGATCCTGCGTATCGGAACACAACCAAATGCGAAATTTGTGTTCAAGCAGGGCAATAATAAGCTCTCTTTAGTAGTTAAAGAAATTAAGGATCTCGGTGCTGCCGTAGATGCTCTGCGTGAACTCGAAAAATTGATACACAATACGAAGCTTGCTGTATGATGCCTGAAATAATAAGCGAGATATATATGGATTCGTCACGAAATGAGGAGGGTACGGCAGACAAGAACGTTTGGTTCGTTCATAAGGAATCTGTATATTTGCAGTCAATGCTATGAATCTGGCGATAGACATAGGTAATTCGTCTGCAAAAGCGGCCTTGTTTGAACAGGGACGAATCGTCGATACGTTCAGAACGGAACGCCCCGACCGTAACTATTTTGAAACGCTTTTGGATAGTCATCCGGGTGTGCGGGCGGCAATTATCGGGTCTGCGGCCGGTGTATATCCCGAACTCGAGGATTATCTCCGGGAACGAGTGGGAAAATGTTTGCGTTTCGATCACACGGTGCCAGTCCCGATCGCCAACCGTTATGGTACTCCTGAAACCCTCGGAGTTGACAGACTCGCAGCAGCGGTCGGTGCCGCTGGGTTCTATCCGGGACGTAATGTATTGATTATCGATTTTGGAACAGCCATCACCATTGATTTGGTGTCTGCGAAAGGTGAGTTCTTGGGTGGAAATATCTCGCCCGGCGTAAGAACACGTTTCCGGTCGTTACATGATTACACCCAACAGTTGCCCCTGAGAGATTTGACGGAAGAAACATCATTACTCGGACAAAACTCTTTCAATGCGATCGAAAGCGGGGTGATTCTCGGGATTACCTACGAAATCGAAGGTTACATCGCCGAATGTTCCCGCCGATATTCAGAACTTAACATTATTTTTACTGGAGGAGACGGTAATTTTTTTGCAAGGCGCGTAAAAAATCCGATATTTGCAACTCATGACCTGGTGTTGTACGGTCTAAATAGAATACTTGAATACAATGCAGATTAAAACGAAGATTGCGAGTGTGCTGGCGGCTTTTATCGTCGTGTTGCCACTTGTCGGGTCCGCTCAGACGACCAATGGCATCAATGCGTTCTCGCCTTACACGCTATACGGAATCGGTGAATTAACCGTCCCGGGTGGAGCTTCATCTCGGGCTATGGGAGGTAGCGGTGTCGCCCTGAGTTCTGCCTATCAAATCAATACGCTCAATCCTGCAGCTTCAAGTTTTATGTTGCAAAAGACCGTATTGTTTAATGTCGGTCTCGAGGCTGCTAGCTTCTACGACAAAAATAAAACACAAAAGACCAGTTATTATACTGGAAACCTGCAGAATATTTCATTGCAGCTTCCTTTGGCGCGTAAGATCGGATTTATGTTTAGTCTTTCGCCGCTGAGTAATGTTGGCTATCGAATTACGGAGTATGATAGACGTCCTGAAATTCTTGCAAATATCGGTCAAGTCGCTTATAAATATGCGGGCGAAGGGGGCGTTTCTCAGTTTAGCGGAGGTATCGGAATGCAAATCTTTAAAAATTTTGCCATCGGTGCTGACTTGATATATTATTTGGGTAATATAAACCGCTATTATGATACTGAGATTACGCCTATAACCGGAACAGGATCGTTTTTCGGCGTGTCGGCGTGGACAAAAGAACATATCTCCCGTATATCGGGACGGTTTGGTTTCCAATATTGTCTGAAAGCGGATATGAAGCGTGTTTTTGCCATTGGTGCTACCTATCAACCGGCAACAAGTCTGCGCCCGCAAGCTGAACGTTTCGTGCAGTCGGGTAATATTTTCGGTGATACGGTTATCCTGAATAATTATGGAACGAATCTTTCTATTCCTCATACCGTAACAGCCGGTTTATTTTATGCTACGACCAAATTGGGGTTAACGTTCGATTATTCATTCCAAGGATGGGCTAACAGTAATCAAGATGATCCGGCTAACGGTGTCGGTTTTACCAACACGCACAGCGTGAGAGCTGGTGTGCAAATTATTCCCAATGCACTCGATGCACGCCGTGCTATGCGCCGTTGGTCGTATCGATTCGGATATAGATACAATACCTATTATATGACGTTTAAGGGACAAGCAATTCGCGATAATGCGATTACGCTCGGTTTGGGCATCCCTCTCAAAATGGCAGGGGGTACCTCATTGAATCTAGCTCTCGACATGGGTATTCGGGGTACAACCCGGTATGAACTCATTCAGGAAAAGTATCTGAAATTGTCGATCGGATTCAACTTCTTTGCCGCTCCTGAAGAAGGGTGGTTCCATAAACGTAAATATAGATAACCTACGACTACACCAAAAAACATTAATCATGAAAAAACAGTTTTGCATGTTCGTGCTGAGTGGTGCTGCGGCTATGTTGAGTCTCGGTGCCGCAGCCCAAGATGTCCCTACCGATCCGAAATATGGAGCTACGGAAGAGGAACGTCGAACCAACTTATTGAACCTTTCGTTTTTCAACGAGGCGTATGCTGCCAAAGATTATGACACGGCCATCCCTTTGTTGCAGGATCTGCTCGTTAAGGCCCCTCAATCTTCGGAAAACCTCTACGCTCGTGGCGTCGCTATTTACGGACAGAAAGCAGCTGCCGCAACAAGTGTCGCTGAACGTAATGTATACGTAGACAGTATTTTGTTGCTCTATGATCTGCGTCTGGCAAATTTCGGTGATCATCCTACGCGCGGTAAAGGATATATTTTGAGCCGCAAAGCGCAAGATTATCTCTATTACAAGCCGGCTGACCGTGAAGGAGTGCACAAATATTTCAAGGAGGCAATTGAGGCGTGCGGTAGCGCTGCTGAGCCCGATTTGGTGACAGGGTATTTCAAGGAACTGGTGGACGATTACAATAATGATGCGATTGAAACAGAAGAATTGCTCAACGAATACGATCGTCTTGAAAAATATTTCGAAACCGATCCTACGCCGGAAAAAGAAGAAGCTAAAAAGTTGTTCGAACAGCTCTTTATTGCTAGTGATGCAGCAGATTGTGAAGCCTTGGAACAAATTTATGCTCCCAAAATTGCTGCTGCACCGGAAGATACTGCTTTGATCAAAAAAACTTTCCTGTTGCTTGCTCGTGGTAAGTGCAACAGTGATTTTATGATTCAAGTTGGTGAGAAATATTATGCTTCGGCACCTAGCTCTGAGGTGGCTATGACCTTGGCTGCTGCATTGGAAGAACGTAAAGAATTGGATCGTGCAATTAAATACTTGTCAGAGGCAATTGACAAAGAGACTGATCCTACGGTGAAAGCGAATATTGCAATCCGGATTGCAGGTACAGAACTTAGTGCTCAACGGGCTCAGTCGGCTGCCTCATTTGCTCGTCAGGCTATCGAAATCAATCCTGAAAGTGGGTTGGCTTACTTGATGCTGGCTCAGGCATATGCTATCGGTGCCGGTAATGCGTGCAGCGATGCATTCAGCAAACAAGCCGTGTATTGGCTTGCTACGGACGCGTTGAATAACGCACGCCGCTTGTTGGCAGACGATGCTAGCCAGATTGAAAGTATTGACACTCAGCTCGCTGCTTTCCGTAGCCGTTTCCCATCTACCGAAGATTGCTTCTTCCTTGGACTTAAGAGTGGTGACAGCTATACTGTAAGTTGTGGCTGGATTTCGGGCCAAACAACTGTACGAGAGAGATAAACGTACGTCACACCGTGACTTATATTCTACGACATAAATGGTGGTTGGTAGCACTCCCTGTGGTGGGGAGTGCTATCTTACTTCTGTCTTGTAAAGCTCCTGTGCATGCGGATCATCGAAATAGTTCGGAGCCATTATTGACACAGCAGTCCGATACACTGACGATTATTGCTTCCAAAAATGGGAGAAAGGAGTATCAGTGTTATACCCCCCTTTTGGAACGGTATCAGATTGAGGGGAAACCCTATTATATGGAATTTCGACGGGGCGTTGATGTTGTAACTCTCGATTCGTTGGGAAATCCCGAGTCGACAATTGTGGCCAATTATGCACTTTTCCTCGAGAATGAAGAGCTGTGGGAACTTAAAGGCAATGTCGTGACTACGAATGCACAAGGACAGATGCTTGAGACCCAACAATTGTTTTGGAATCAACGCACTGGGCGTATTTATTCGAATGTCGATACGAAGCTGACACAAGGGAATGATGATGTGATTTATGGTACCGGTTTCGAATCTGACGATAAATTTCAGAATTTTACGTTGAGATCTCCAATGGGGCGGATAGGGGTCGATACTGCTCCTTCTGATACGACAGCCCGAAGTGCAACCAGTGCAGATCAAACGGTGCTCGGACCATCTGATACGGTTCGCAGGGCTGTGTCTCCAGCTCCGGTTCGGGCTCCGATTGTTTCACCTGATTCGCTCGAGAGCGATGTTAAGTGATTGGATTTGGATTGCGCTGATGTGTGCTTACACATGCCGTTTGAAAGAGAGGTGAAAAGTGCTCAATGTTTGTGATACAGATATGTACTCATGCGGGAAGCAAAGTGTAAGCGTAACGACACAGGCTTGATCTAGTCCTCTAATGTTAGTTTCTGAGGACCATTTTGATTAACAAAATAATGTGAGCTAAATCGAATGCCGATTATGATAACGACGATCGTCATTATTTTCATTGCACTGCTGTTCTCTGCCTTTTTCTCGGGGATGGAGATCGCCTTTGTTGCTTCGAATAAGCTCAAACTGGAACTCGAACGTAAACAAAGTTCTCTCCTCGATTATATTTTGGGGGTATTTACCCGTCATCCCGGACAATACATATCGACGATCCTCGTCGGAAATAATATTGCGCTGGTCGTCTATTCCCTGAATATGACCGTATTGTTCCACCTGCTCATGCAGAGATATGTCCCTGAATGGCAAGGGTCGGTGGTGCTCGAAACCATTGTGTCAACCGTTATCATCATCTTTACGGCTGAATTTCTGCCCAAAGCATTTGTCCGAGGTAATCCGAATTTCTATCTCAATACCTTCGCGCTGCCCGTATATGTCTTTTATCTTGTGCTTTATCCGGTTTCAAAACTGATTACCTGGCTTTCGATAGGTATTTTTAAACTGTTCGGTCTGCCGATTCGTCGCGAGCATGGAATCAAGACTTTCGACCGAATGGAGCTTTCGAATCTGATAGAGGAAGCCGCTGAAAATAGTCAGCAACAGCCTGATAATGAAAATGAAATCAAACTGTTTCAAAATGCCCTTGATTTCTCTGATCTGCGTGTGCGTGATTGTATGGTTCCTCGGATCGATATAGAAGCGGTGTCCGTCGATACTCCGATCAACGAATTGACGCGCCGTTTTGTCGCTACTCAATTTTCTCGGATTTTTGTCTATCATGGTTCGATTGACAATATCATCGGATATGTGAATACCAAAAGTCTCTTTACGCAACCGGATTCTGTACGGCATATTTTGAAACCGGTGGCTTATGTCACGGAAAGTATGCCCTCGCAAAAATTATTGACCTTATTCACTAAACGCAAACAGTCGGTTGCCGTGGTAATCGATGAATTCGGGGGAACTGCGGGGATTGTTTCGATCGAAGATGTCCTCGAGGAAATTTTCGGCGAGATCGAGGATGAACATGATCAGAAGGATACGGTCGAGAAAAAACTTGGTGAAAACGAGTTTATCTTTTCGTGTCGGCTCGAGGTGGAATATTTGAATGAAACGTACGGATTGAAGATTCCTGAAAATGAAGAGTACGATACTTTGGCCGGCTACATTATCTCTCGTAATGAAGGAATCCCTGAGCAAGGTGAGACGATTGTCGCAGATGGAATGCGGATACGTATATTGCGCGTAAGCGGTTCAAAACTCGAACTGGCACGAATTACGTTAATCTGACAGGACCCTTCGGAACCGTGAGCGGATAAAGACCATAATCAGGAACTTTTTCGCCCATTCGTGCGATTATTTCCGGCAGAATGAAGCGGATACCAAGTTTTTTACTATCTTTGAGCCTCGTAATTTCTTCAAAACGATAATTTCAAAACATAAAAATTAACGATAAGTATGGCTTCACTCAACACGCTGAGAACGCGAGGAGGTATAATCGTTTCGATTGTGATCGGTATCGCTCTGCTCGCTTTCTTGTTGACCGACCTGATGACTTCGGGAAGTACTCTGATGAACGCAAACAAAGCGAAAGTCGGCGAAATCGATGGAGAATCGATCGGTTACATCACCTACTCGAATCAGTTGGATAAGCTGACGCAGATTTCGCAAATTATGGCAGGTAAGGACGCTCTTTCACCCGAAGAGCAAGATCAGGTCAATCAACTTACCTGGGAGAGTCTGATTCTCGAAAATGCATATCTACCCGGTTTTGAAATCTTGGGAACCGGTGTGTCAGAGGGTGAACAAATCGATATGGTCAGTGGTGTATACATCTCGCCGGTGATCAGCGGTCTTTTTGTCAATCGTGAAACGCAACGATTTGACCCAACTTTGCTGAAGGCTTTTATCGATAACATCGAGGTTGATCAGACGGGACAAAGCGCGATGTTGTGGAATTACATGAAGGAGCAGATGCTTAGCGAAAGAGCTATGAGCAAATATGTGGCTTTAGTATCTGCGGGACAGTATGTGGCCGATTTTGAAATAGAACAAGCATTGGAAAACTCGAATAAGGACTACAATGCTCGTTATGTCACGCTCAATTATGCGTCAATTCCTGATTCCACTGTTGAGATCTCTGCGAGTGAAATCCGGAATTTTTATAATGCTCATCCGTCTATGTTCCGTCAGAGCGCTTCACGCGATATCGAGTATGTGATGTTTGAGCTCTTACCCTCGGATGACGATAAGGCTGCTGCTGAAAAACAAGTGAATGAATTGGCGGAAGAGTTTGCCAATGCTGAAAATCCTATGCAGTTTGCAACGCTTAATTCTCAAGAGAAAACGGATACGCGTTATTACAAAGAATCTGAATTGCCTGGGGATTTGGCAATCTTGGCATTCGGATCAGGTGATACTAAAATGGTGGGCCCTACGTTGAATGGCAACATTTATACCATTTCTCGTGTTGCAGATATGCGTGATCTCCCGGATTCGATTGGAGCGCGTCATATCCTGTTGCCGATTACTGAGACTCAACGTGCGGACAGTATCGTGGCCGCTCTGAAGGCTGGCGCCGATTTCGTCGCTTTGTCTGATGAATTCTCTCAAGATCCAAACGCTCGTCAGCGTGGAGGGGATTTGGGAATGTTCACTCCTGATGTGATGATCCCTGAATTTAGTGCAGCTTGTATCGAGGCTAATCCGGGTGATATTTTCTCGGTGAAAACATCGTATGGTATTCATGTCGTGCAGTTAATGCGTAAAACGCAACCTGTGCGTAAAGCACAAATTGCTACCATAACCTATCGGATTGAACCGAGTGAGGCTACCCAACAAGAAGTATATGGCCGTGCTAGTAAATTTATCAGTGAAGGTGCTGGCTCGTACGAGAATTTTGTAAAGGCTGCTGCCGATAATGCGGTAATTAAACGTATTGCCCGTATTCGGAATACCGATCGTGCCGTACGTGGTATGGAGAATTCCCGAGAGCTTGTGCGTTGGGCGTTTACGGGTGAGAAAGGGGATGTGTCGTCAATTATGGATGTCGATGGCAGTTATGTAATTGCCGCCATTACAGAAGCTCGTGAAGACGGTATTGCTACGGAAGAGCAGGTCGCTGCAGATATTCGTAATATCTTGATATTAAAAAAGAAAGCCGCTATGTTGGGCGAAAAATTGCAAGGTAATTCGCTCGAAGAGATCGCTGTAGCGAATGGTGTCAAGGTAGGTACGATCGATAGCCTTAACTTCAATACATTTTATGTGCCTGATCTAGGTGCCGAACAGAAGTTGATCGGTGCTGTATGTGGAGGTGCGCAACCACAAACATTGTCAAAACCGATTGACGATATTACAGGTGTATATAAGATTGAAGTGTCGGGTGTAGTACCTACAGAGAATGAGTCTGAGGCTGATGCAAAGGTGCGTCTCGAGGCCATGTCTGAAGTCTATTTGACTGAGCGTATCACTCATACACTTAGTATGATTGCAGATGTAAAAGATTATCGAGTTAAATTCTTCTAGACTTTATATAGTTTGTAGAGGAGCAGGTTTCTTCTTGAAGCCTGCTCCTTTTTTGTTGGGCGCTTATATGAAATATCTTGGTTTGAGATTGAGCAGGTGTTGTATAATGAATATGTTATTCGCTATTAGAAAAGATAAAAGAAGTTTTGTGGTTTTATAGGAATTTTGTGTGATGATGCAGGTGGATTCTGATGAATATTCAGTATATTTATTAAAGACTTTTTGTCATTTCCTGGTATTCATCTTCTAACACCTTGGCCTATGAAAAATTATAGAAGTTACTGTATTGTTCTATTTGCAATGATCCTTTTCGGGATAGCCTGCAAGGATGATG
>CASDSC010000071.1 GCA_949283215.1 uncultured Alistipes sp.
ATCGAGAATATCGACGCGGTTCGTAGCCGCCAAAACGATTACGCCGGCATTGGTACCAAAGCCGTCCATCTCGGTAAGCAATTGATTGAGGGTATTCTCACGTTCATCATTCGACGAGAAACCGGCATTCTTACCCCGAGCACGTCCAATGGCATCGATTTCGTCTATAAATACGATACAAGGAGCTTTTTCTTTGGCCTGACGGAACAAGTCGCGTACACGGGATGCTCCGACTCCCACAAACATCTCGACAAAATCGGAACCACTGATCGAGAAAAACGGCACATTAGCCTCTCCGGCCACCGCCTTGGCCAACAATGTCTTACCCGTCCCCGGAGGGCCTACGAGCAAAGCGCCCTTGGGTATTTTACCGCCCAGTTCTTTATATTTCTGCGGATTCTTCAGGAAATCAACGATTTCCATGATCTCCACCTTTGCTTCCTCAAGACCTGCGACATCTTTGAACGTGACTTTGGTCGACGAATCCTTATCGAAAACCTGAGCTTTGGCTTTACCGACATTAAATACGCCATTGCCAGCCCCGCCACCACGAGACATATTGCGCATGATCACGATCCAGAGCACCACAATCAGAATAAACGGCAAGAGAGAGATCAACAGGTCGGACCACATGCTCTCCCGCGTCACAAACGTAAGAGGCACCTTGTGTTCCGACGCAGCTACTGCCGTATCGAAATTGTTCTGAAAATACTCAAGAGATCCGACCTCGAAAACCAATTGAGGCCCCTCTTTGGGGATTCCCTTATACGTCTTCTCTTTGGAATACGTTTCATAAGCTGTTTCAGTCAAAAACACTTCGGCCTGTTTCTGATTGACTACCACAACCTTCGAAACATCCCCCTGAGTGATCATTTTTTTCACCGCATCCCAGTTAGTCTCTTTGGGGGTCGCACTAGGCCCCATCATGTTCCAACCCAGGATGATCATCGCAATGATCCCGTATATCCAAAAAATATTGAATTTTGGTTTTTTGAATCCCATTCCGGGATTCCTGCCATTCATTTCGTTTGCCATGCAATAAAAAAATGTAAATTAATGCTTCACGTAGCCTTTACGCGACATCCATACAACGCATCTTCTTCTCTTATATTGCGCTTTGATAATGCGTCGCCGGAGCATCCGCCCACAATTGTTCCAATTTGTAAAACTCTCGCGCCTCTGTCTGAAAAATATGAACCATCACATCGCCGTAATCAACCACGACCCAGATGCTGTTATTCAAACCTTCCACATGCCAAGCCTTTTCGCCCAACTCTTTTTCGGTTTTCTCCTCAATACCGGCAGCTATGGCTGCGACCTGTGTCGTCGAATCGGCATTGCAAATCACAAAATTGGAACAGATAGCGCCATCGAAAACAGACAAATCCAGAGAAACGATGTTTTGCCCTTTTTTATCTTCAATGGCATCTATGATAGTTTGAAGCAATTTCTCCATAAATATAAAATACGTGCTGTTAATCCGACAAATGTACGAAAAAAACAATACAATACGATTTCCCGGATTGTGATAACAAATATCTTGCAGAAAATTATCGATCTATGCGTTGGACTTCACCGAAAGGATAGACTCCTTAAGTGCATTGACCAAAGAACGTTTCACATAGGTTCGGCGGACTGCGATAGCAATTTTGCGAGAGGTTGCCCCTTTCGCGAGAGTCTTGATCTGATTGCGATGCGATGCAGGCACAAAATCAGCAGCCATTTCGGGTATAATGGTCATGGCCGAAGTATTGTCGACGATACGCATCAAGGTCTCGAGCGAACCGCTTTCAAATATATAATTAGCCCCGACCCGTTTGCGTGCCTGACACAATTCGAGAATCTGATCTCGAAGACAATGTCCCTCGGACAGCAACAACAAACTTTTGACGTCGATATCTTCGATGCGCACATTAGTGCGTTCATAGAGCGGATGATTGACCGACACATAGGCATAAAAACGATCATCGAACAGCTCCTCCTCAATAATATGATCCGGGCAAGTTCCCCCTGCAAGCACCGCGGCATCCAATTCATCACGGTCGAGTGCCCTCACGATATCCGAGGTCACCATCTCCTTGATCTGCAACTCGACATGCGGATATTTGGCCACAAAATTCGGGATAAACCGATGCAACAGATAAGGTGCCACCGTCGGAATCACCGCAAGTCGCAATGTACCGGCAATTTCGTGTTTGAGCTCATTGACCGCCTCTCGAATATAATTGTACGCTCTGATCGTCTCCTTCGCATTCTGAATTACGATTTTACCCGCCTCAGTCGGTATGACCGGTTTTTTCGACCGGTCAAGAAGAATCACGCCAAGCTCTTCCTCCAGGTTTTTAACCTGCATGCTGAGCGAAGGCTGCGTCACAAAACATTTTTCCGATGCGAGCGAAAAACTTCCACAATTAGCTACAGCTACCAAATATTCAAGTTGAGTTATAGTCATTGCGATTAGGCTTATCGATTGACAGTGACAAATTTGAAAAATTTACAAAGAAAATCCAACGGATCGTTCGTTTCAAAATTCATAGAAGCAGTGTCGTTATTCACTTTTCCCGCTACTTCATACCACAAACATTCTGAGATGCGCCTATTCCATTATTTATTCCTCGCTAATAGCTACCAGCTGCTCGCGATAGGCAGCCAATATCCGTGACTTGGAAATAAAACCGAGATAATGTCGCTCCTTATCAACGACCGGAAGCATCCAGGCTTTGGAGTCTTCAAACGCCTGAAGCACACTACCAACTTGTTCGTTTACGAGAATAATATCGGGCGGCGGTATCATATAAGCATCGATCCGATCGTCATAACGTTGCGGATCAAACATCACAGGCCGTAAATCATCCAGTTGGACAACGCCTATCAACACACCCTTCTTATCGAGCACGGGAAATATATTTCGTCGTTCAGTCGCGATCAACTTCACTAGATCACCCACTGTCGTGTCGAGTCCGATTGGCCGAAAATCGGTCTCCATCAGTTTCTTCAAATCAAGGAAAACAAGGACCGAACGGTCTTTGTTATGTGTCAACAATTCCCCCTTGAGGTGCAATTTCTTGGTATAGATCGAATAGGGTTCAAAATAGTAACTGATTGCAAAGGCTGTTGCTGCGACCAACATCAACGGCACGAACAGCCGGTAACCGTTCGAAAGCTCGGCAATCAGGAAGATCGAGGTAAGCGGAGCCTTCATCACGCCGGACATCACCCCCGCCATACCAACCAACGTAAACGAAACAAACGAGAGATCGAATCCCAGGAATTTGTTGCACACATAAGCCATAGCAGCCCCAGTGAACGCTCCGACAAAAAGCGACGGGGCAAATGTTCCTCCCACCCCACCGGCAGCATTGGTAGCCGACATGGCAACCACCTTAAAGAACAGGATCGCCACCAAATAAAGAATCACAACCCACGGGATACTGCGATATTTGAAAAACATCGAATTATTGAACAATGCCTCGGGATTACCGTGCAACAGATCAATAAATGACTCGTATCCTTCACCGTACAAAGGAGGGAAAACGAAAATCAATACACCCAATATCACACCTCCGACCAACCAACGCTGATATTGTTTGCTAAATCGTTTGAAATATTCGCCCACTTTGGCGTTGACCGTGGTGAAATAAAAAGAGATCAATCCGCACAACAGTCCAAGTGCCGTGTACATTGGCAAATTACGCAACTCGAAGGTGTCGATACCAGATACACTCAGCATTGGTTCGAAACCGTTCAAGAAAAAAGCCAACGAAGTAGCCGTCACGGTCGAAACCAACAACGGGATAATCGATCCGACCGTAATATCGAGCATCAAAATTTCGAGCACGAATACCACCCCTGTGATCGGAGCCTTGAAAATGGCCGACAATGCACCCGCCGCCCCGCAACAGAGCAACAAAGTAATATTCTTATAATTAAGTCGGAGCAGTTTACCGACATTCGACCCAATAGCGGCACCCGTCAAGACGATCGGAGCCTCGGGTCCCACCGAACCACCGAACCCGATGGTCGTCGCACCGCCCACAATCGACGAGTAACAATTGTGCGGTTTGATGCGAGACCCCCGTTTCGACATGGCATAAAGCACACGTGTCACCCCCTCCGAAATGTCATCTTTTATAACATACCGCACAAAAAGCGTAGCCAGAATAATACCGATTACCGGATAAACCAGATAGAAAAAACTGGCCGTATTGATCTGAAACCAACTCACCAGGCCCTGTTTGATCAGGTAAAGCAGCCATTCGAACACAAACGTCCCGAACCCGGCCAACAAACCCACAAGGATGGCCAGGATAATCATCAGCTGCTTGGAGGTGAGCCGTTTGGTCACCAAAATCAGGTAACGGTATAAGATTTGGAGTTTTTCCATCTCGTTTTCAGGCCGACCGCCAGCCGGTTCTTTCCGTCACAGACGCGTCCAATGCAAGTTACGCAAAATTTAATTAAAACGGCAGGATTCCCATAATGCGACGCACTTCAGAGAGTGTCGCATTGGCACTTTCACGCGCTTTCTCGGCACCTTCACGCACTACACGACCAAGGTACGCTTCATCGGCAAGGATATCTTGAATCCGCTCACGGATCGGAGCCACCGTTTTGATAATGTCCTCGGCAAGTTGCTTCTTCAGGTCTCCGTAACGGATCTCACAACGTGCATATTTATCCTGGAAGAATTGCAGCGTATCGGGCGTCGAAACAGCCTTCATGATCGTAAACAAGTTCTGAATCGGCTCGCTTACCGGAGAATCAGGCACTGTAGGACCCGAATCGGTCACCGCACGCATCACCTTCTTGCGAATCGCCTCGTCCGTATCCGAAAGGAAAACTCCATTCCCTTCCGATTTGCCCATTTTGCCCGAACCGTCGAGCCCAGGAATCTTCACCAACTCTTCGCCGAAATTGTACGGCATACTTTCGGGGAAAAATTCGACTCCATACAGCGTATTGAACCGCCGGGCAAAACGACGGGTCATTTCGAGGTGCTGCTCCTGATCCTTACCCACCGGCACACGCGTTGCGCGGTGCAACAGAATATCGGCAGCCATCAGCACAGGATAACACAGCAACCCTGCATTGATATTAGATC
>CASDSC010000072.1 GCA_949283215.1 uncultured Alistipes sp.
AAGGAGGGACGATATTGCCTTGACAATATCGTCCCTCCTTATTATGAGCCTTGGTTTACTGTAATTTTTCGAAATGTTTATGCACACTGCGGAGTTGAATGGCAAAGGCGGATGTCGATATTCCGGCCATGAGGAATGAGATTCCGACCCAAATGACAACCATCTGCATTCCGAATATAAACGGTTGTGCGAGGACGATGATCGAGCAGATGAGCAGTAAAATGCCGGTGGCGATTGTCCATCCAGCACCGCGAATTCCGACAGAACTCATATCGCTTCCGAGACCGATCAGACTGAAACTCCGGAAGAGCAGCCAAAATCCGAGGAAGATGGGTAATGTAGCGGCAGAGAGCGCGACATTGAACGTAAGGATGAGTCCGAGTAAAATTTCGATAATTCCCCCGGCGAGCATCCAACCCCGTCCTGTAATGTAATTTTTGTTCGATCCAGCCAGGATGACTTGAAAAATACCTGAAAATAACATGAGTAAGCCGAAAACGACGGCCATGCTTATGTAGCTTTCTGCTGGATATGCAAATACGGTAATGCCTGTGATGAAGATAGCGATACCTAATAGAAGTAGCAACCACCAATATTTGATTGCCTTTTTCGATTTTTCAATTTGTTCGACAAAGAAATTGTTCATGGCAGTAAATTTTAAATGGTAATTTATATTCGAAGTATTACAAATATCGCGCAAAACCGGGTTTATATATTTTTATCTTTTGTTCCAGAAGTCAGAAGGGTTGTCACTATATTTTATAGAGGTGGTATTAAGTCTCGTTTTTAATTTTTTTGCTCATGTCAAGATGGTTTTTTTCTGGTGTTTTCGCGTTAATATATCAGGTAAACCGTGAGTTTTTCTTGAAATGAACCTGTTCGGTTGTAGGTGCTGACAAACAGTCTGTTGAGGTGTGAAATTCTGTCTTTTTTTAACGACGGATTGTCAGGTCATAATGTCGTATTTTGTGATATTTGACACATCATATGTAAATGTATGGGTGTAGAGGGCGGTGAAAGGGGGTATTTGGCATTTGGTACGCCTTTTGATCAACTATAAATTGAGTTCGGCGAAAGACTGACGAACGAATGAATACAATAAAGTTTAACCAAAATAGATCAAGGAGGACAAAACTATGATGCCAGCAAGAAGATCACAGAATTGGTTGCCGGGGATTTTTAATGACTTCTTTGGTAACGAATGGGTAGAAAAAGCTAACTCGGCTTCACCAGCCATCAATATTATTGAATCGGATAATGATTATAAGGTAGAGGTGGCGGCACCGGGTATGACGAAAGATGACTTTTCGATAAAGATCGATCCGGAGAACCAATTGATTGTTTCGATGGAGAAAAAGACTGAGAATGGTGATAAGGATGCGAAAGGTAAATATCTGCGTCGAGAGTTTTCGTATAGCCGTTTTCAACAGATTATGGTATTGCCGGAGAATGTAGAGAAGGATAAGATTGAGGCAAAAGTCGAGAATGGCGTGTTGACCATCGACATTCCCAAGAAGAATGTTGAACCCGAGGTAAAGAAAATGAAAGAAATTGCGATCAAATAGGTGTAGGGTAGTTAATTATTCATCAGATAGTTTGAGCCGGGAGATTCGAAAGAGTCTTCCGGTTTTTTTGTAGATAATCAGAGGAGAGTGTGGCACCTCCGGTTTATTGTGTGTTGCAGTTCTGTTTAAGATAAGGCAGAATGGCTTTCCATGCGGCGAGTTTCTGCTCGAAGGGAATGGCATACGTAGGGCTTGACGAGGGCAGTACGAGGTAGTCGATCTGACGGCCTGCAATGGAGCCTATATGGCGTTTGAATAGTTTTGCGGCAGGTTGTCCGTTGAACGCAATAGCCCGTATTTTGGGACATTGGGAGATCAAAAGGTCGATGGCGTTGGGTTGCTCGTCACAGATGTTGCTGTCGAGACTGCCTTGTCGATAGCATTCGCGGCATACGTCCCATAGGGCGATGCCGGCATGGTGCAGCATCGCTTTTTTTGAGGAGTAATCGTTGCTTGGCATGTGATTGGTCAGACGGGCGATCAGCGGCCAGAAAGCGTTGCGAGGGTGCCCGTAATATTCCTGCTTCTGGAGGGACCGGACACTGGGCATTGTGCCGAGTATCAGCAATGAGCTCTGTGCGTCAGCGATGGGAGCGAAACCGGTAATAGGGTTTGAGAGGGTCATTGATGGTGGGTCCGCCCAGTATTTTATCGCGAAGACAATCTCGCAGACGGACTGTCAAAGATAGTGAAATGCAGAGGAGGCGACAAATGTTGCAGAGATTTTCCGTTTTATTTTTGATTCTCTCTGTTTTCCGACGATAGCGATCATTCTATCCATTAGGCAAGTCCGGCGGGGCTTGACATTGATATGGGAGTGAAGATTGTAATATATCTCATTGTGCGGTATCTGTGTTCGATTGGCAGGCTCTTTGTTATTGTTACCATGATGGAAATATCTTTTCGATATGTTTCGCTGTGAACTTGTTCCGACACAGAATGGTTGTTGAACAGTCCTGTGTCCCGTACTGTTGTGTGTTGTGAACAGCGACTGGAGAGCTAAGGCCTGGTCGATTTTTTGTGGTGGATGGGTGCCGGTGCATTGGGTGCTGTTGTTTTTGAGATTCCATATGCGGCTCCGCTCGATTGAACTGAATGACCGCAGGTAACTGTTTTATTTCAAACACGGAAAATTATGTTGTTATTGTTATCTCCTGCCAAAACGATGGATATGTCACCGGCAGATCCCGGGATCGAAGCCACTACACCTATTTTTGCCACGGAGGCCGCAGATCTGGCATTGCGCATGAAGCGTTATACGGCCGATGAGCTTGCTCGTATTCTTAAACTAACGCCACAGATAGCACGGCAGACGTACGAGCAATATGATCGGTTCGAGGAGCGTTCGACTCCTGAGAAACAAGCTGTTTTGGCATATTTCGGGGCAGTATATCGCAATCTGGGTGCTTCGCAGTTCGATGCATCGACCCGAACCTACGCACAGAGGCATTTACGGATTGTGTCGACGCTGTACGGTTTGTTACGGCCGTATGATCGGATCAAGCAGTATCGGCTTAATTTCCATCTTCGCCTGAGTGGGATGCAAGGTATGAGCTTGTATGAATATTGGCGACCTAAATTAACCCCGTTATTGATTGAGGAGGGACAACAGGCAGGCGGTACAGTGGTCAATTTGTCGTCACGGGAGGTTATGGGCGCATTCGACCGGTCACAGCTTGAGGCGGGGGTAAGGTTGGTCGATGTGGATTTTAAGGATCGTCGTCCAGGCGGTGAATATCAGTCGGTGCGTGCCTATTCCAAGCCGGCGGGAGGCGAATTGGCCCGTTCGATCATGCTGAACCGATATGAAGACCCTGAGGCGATACGGGCCTTTCGATGGAACGGTTATGCGTTTGACGAGCAACTGTCTACTTCGGGGCATTATGTATTTACACGGTAGCCGTTGAGAGAGTTCGGACTGACGGGTTTGTTTGATTTTGGATGAGGGTATTAAGTCCAGTGGCGCGAGAAGATAGTTGTCTGGCACATAATTATAAAGCGCGCCCCGCAGTCTGAATACTTGAGGCTGCAGGGCGTGTTTTATATTCGAGGTAGGATCCCGAATATGTCGAGATCTTACCGTCGTAGGGGATGGTTAGATGGCCGTTACGGTAAGTGTTTCACCCTCGTCGATTGTTTGCGGGTCGAATGATACGACGGTGCGCTGTCCGGTTTCGAATGTCGCCGGAATCTCTTGTTCGCCGATTGCTACCTTGACCGTTTGCGGCGTTTTGCCTTCGGGTAAGGTGATTTCGACCGTGTTCAAGACCAAACGGCCGTGTTTGACGGCGATCTCATTGGTCTGTGTGTCGCCTTTGCGGGTTTGGATCAGATTACCCCAACCCTCTGCCGAGGTGAAGAAACCCTGGAAATTGTCGGGGGAGAGTTTCGGGGCGAATCCCATTACGCCGGCGGGGCCGTCGTACCAATAATCTTCGAGCGCACGCAGAATACCCCATGAAGCCATGGCACGGGCATAGTGGTCGCCGCATTCGATTTCGTTCCACGGGTTGTGTTTCGCGCCATCGTAACGGGAGTGAGCGCCTTTCATGATAGCCAGTCCGCGGTCGATCTCGCCCCGCGTGATCATGTTGGTTGCTACCTGGTATTCGATTCCGGTCCATACTTCGTCGCGGTAACGTACTCCGTCCTCGCCGGGATGTTTGCTGTGGGGCCAGGTGCAGATAAAGAGCCCGGGTTCGCCGGCATGGGCATAGTAACGTTCAGGCAGGTGAGCCTTGCTTTGGGGACCGACATCGTTTGTCCAGTTGTAGACCCAGATCGAATTGAGCGTTTTGTCGATCATGTCGGCCGGATAGAGATCTCCCAGACGATACAGGTCGGCCCAGGTCTGTCCGAAGAGCTGGTCACTCAGACACCCTTCGCCGTATTGGAATTTAGGATACTCTTTGTGGTCGACATCCTGAATGAAATATTCTCCGTTCCACAGGCGGTCTACCGTATTCCGGCTGCCCGCTTCGTAAATGCGGCGGTAACGTGCGGCGGCATCGTCGTCTTTCATGCGGATTGCCATCTGTTCGCCGGCGCGTAGGGCTGCCAGGTAGAGGCCTCCGACATAGGTGTTGGCCCCGTAGAACGCGATGTCGTAGGTGTTGGGCTGTACTTTGACGATCAGTCCGTCTTCGTTGCCGTCTTCGCGGATGATGTAGTCGAGGGCCCGTTTGATCTTATCCCAGTTGCGCATCAGAAAATAATCGTTGCGGGACATAAGATGTTCGCGGTATGCTTTGAGGATTCCTCCTGCATGACCGTCGATCAATACTCCGTGTTCACCGTTGCGTGACATGATCGCTCCGTCGGGCATGAGCGAAATCCCGAGGTCGGTCTTTTCGCGCAGGTTGATCTCGAATTCGGGGAACAATGCGGCCATCGCTTGTTCGTAGTTCCATACGTGCGTGCAGGTCCCTTCGCAGGAGCCGACACCTTCCCATGCCCAGAATTTATCGTTCGCCCACCACTGACAGGTTTCGGTGGCGAGAGTTGAGACGGGCATCATCACGCGTTGGATGATCCAGTAGGGTAAGGTGCTCTGGTTGTAATAGGTGTCGTGGAATTTGAATGTCGTTTTTTCGAGGCGGTCGTAGTTGTCGTGGAGGTGTTGGGCGACGTCGATCGAACTGAGGTACCAGTTGGAATACATGTTGCCGATAGCCGGGCTGTTGGGAGGGATCGGCCGGTTCCATTCCGATCCTTTGTAGCTGAGCGGTCGGTTTGGGAAATACCACGAAAGGACAAATACGACCTCTTTGGATTCGCCTGGGGCGAGCGTCAATTTCGAAGTCAGGGCGCCGTTCAGTTTGTCTCCCAGAGGGGCCTCGGCTTCGGAAGCGTTCGGTTGGGCCATGTCAGCCGTAGCAGTTGCCTGTGGATCGAAGACTGACAAGGCGAGGTTGCCGAAATAGGCGTGTGTGCGGTCGATCGTGCGGCGAGGCATCTCGACGGGCGAATCGGCGAATTCGATGTTGTCCACACTGATGTGTCCCCAGTCTCCGTCATGATCGTCGACGATCTCCAGGTAGGCTTTTTTGCCTTTCCATTGCGAAACGTCCCAGTTGCGGGGCAAGAAATCCTCATTGGCATTCCCCGTTGCGCTGAGTACCGTCACGCCTTCGATGACAAGGTTCATGCAGGTTTTCCCCGGGTGTGGCCCTCCGGCGATATTGAACGTGATGTATGGCTGTTTGATGGTGAACGGTTTTGAAGTCAATTTCCCTTTCGGACGGTCGCGGTCAATGTACGAGTTAGCCAATCCCGATCCATAGTCGCCTTCGATTTTGTTCTGGTTGCAGAGCTCTCCTGCGGCAGGACGCGTACCGAATGCTTCGCCCTCGACGGACCATTTGGCGTAATTCCCCTCTTCGAAGTCTTCGAACATGATGGTCTTTCGGGTCGATGGAGCCTCTTTGCGGATTTTTTTGTCGGGCAGCATCTCCATGTACACCGATGTAATCCCGTCGTTATTCTGTACTGTGTTGCGCAGGGTACCTTCAGCGGTTTTGTGCAAATCGATGCACACTAAATTTTGCATCCATCCGGTCAGGTCTGCCTCCACGGGTCCGTCCGAGGTGTTAGAAACAGTATATTTCAAAATCGTTGCCGGTGTGGCCGATTCGCGGGCGTTCAGCGGAATGAATGGTGAATATACGGTTGATTGAACGTTTACCGGAAGGTTGTTTTCTTTGGAACGGTAGTCGATGAATGCAATCGGGTATTCGCCGATAAAGGAGATGTCGTCAAAATCCTTTTTGCTCAGTTCTTTGGTCGTAACATTTCCGTTTTTGTCTTTGACCGTGATGCGGAACCCCTGGTCTATATAGCTGAACGGTTCGAAGGTTTGGTAACAGACTTTCCAAGGACCGAGAGGGGTGTCGAAATTGAGCAGCCAATCGATTCCGTAGCCGGTATTATAGGCATTGTTAGCGATCCACCAGTTGGCCAGGGTGCCGTCTCCCCGGACGTAGAGTTGGCCAGCGGCGATACCTCCGCAGGGCATTCCGATCGTATAGAGTTCATCTCCGCGATATATTTTACGGTCACCTCGTTGTGTTTTGTCTCCGACGAAAGCGGCGATATCGCCTTTGTCCGGCGAAACAAAGTGGTCGGGAGAGGTTTGGGCTGTGGCCGGGTTGCTGCCCAACAGGGCCAATAAAGCCCATACGGATAACTGTATTTTCATTCGAACGCGTGTTTGTAGGTTAGTTGGTGTTGTGGATGCCGGTGGTATCCGGTTCCTCAAAGTTAACAAAATATTGGCAACAGAATGATTCGGTCGATGAAATGGTATGTCGGAAATAGGAATGTTTGCGTCAGCTACCTAAAGTTAGGTATTTGTGTCGCGTGTCAGTTGTTACCTGACTATATTTCGGAGACAAATGTTTATCTTTGCGGAGAGCAACGATGATCGTTGTTGATTGCAGAGGGAGGCGATATGATATGCAGCAGCGAAGACTTTCAGAATTAAATAGTTCGGAATCGGGGATCATTACGAAGGTCTACGGACACGGCTCGTTTCGGAAGCGGATTACCGAGATGGGATTCGTTCGCGGCAAAGAGGTTCGTGTGATCAAAAATGCTCCACTATTGGATCCGGTGGAATATGAGGTGATGGGTTACCGAGTGGCACTCCGACGCAGTGAAGCGAATTTGATTGAGGTAACCCAAGATGGCGATACTCCGACGCAGTCAACGATCTATTCGGCACATTCGACGATTCCGGATCGGATGGTGAATCGTTTTTTGCATGAAGCAACACATGTTGTCAATGTAGCGCTTGTCGGCAATCCCAATTCGGGTAAGACCTCATTATTCAATCTGGTGTCGGGTCTGCACGAACATGTGGGCAATTATAGCGGGGTGACGGTTGATGTCAAAAGTGCCGAGGTTAGTCGGGATGGCTATACGTTTCGTTTGGCTGATCTCCCGGGAACCTATTCGGTTACAGAGTACACCCCAGAGGAGTTGTATGTGCGCCACCATATTCTCAATGAGATGCCCGATGTGGTGATCAATGTGGTAGATGCGTCGAACCTCGAGCGCAATATCTATTTGACCACGCAGCTGATCGATATGGACCTCAAGGTGGTCATAGCACTCAATATGTACGATGAGCTCGAGCAGACCGGTGCGCGGCTTGATTACGAAGCGTTGGGCCGTATGATCGGCATTCCGATCGTTCCGACGGTTGCAGCGCGGGGGAAGGGGGCAGATGCGTTGTTTGCCAAGGTAATTGATGTGTTTGAAGATAATGAACCCGTAGTACGCCACATTCACATCAATTATGGGGCTGATATTGAGCAGAGTATTCGGTTGCTACAGGATGAGATCTGGAAAAACAGTGATGTGGTAGCACATTATTCGTCTCGTTACTTGGCTATTAAATTGTTGGAGGGAGATGCAGAGACTATGCAGGTGCTGGCATCCTGTGCCAATTTTGAGACGATAAAGCGTATTGTGATCCGTGAGACAGTTCGTATTGAAAAGACATACGGCGATACGGCAGAGACGGTGATTGCAGATGCGCGCTATGGGTTTATTGCGGGGGCACTCGGAGAAACGTTGCATGGAGAGACTGTAGATAAGAATCGTAAGACAGCCCGTATTGACAATGTGATGACGCACCGATGGATGGGGCTTCCGATATTTTTTCTGTTGATGTATCTGGTTTTCCAGGCGACCTATACGTTGGGGGTATATCCAGCGGCCTGGATCGAAGCGGGCGTGTCGTGGCTCAGTGCGACGGTGACGTCGCTTATGCCCGAGGGTTCATTGCGCGATCTGCTTACCGACGGGATTATCCAGGGCGTGGGCGGCGTGATCGTTTTCCTGCCTAATATTTTGTTGCTGTTTTTCTTCATTTCGTTGATGGAGGATACGGGGTATATGGCCCGGGCTGCGTTTATTATGGACCGGCTGATGCATAAGATCGGTCTGCACGGCAAATCGTTTATCCCGTTGCTGATGGGATTCGGCTGCAATGTGCCGGCAATTATGGCAACCCGAACGCTAGAGAGTCGCAAAGATCGTTTGCTCACGATGCTGATCG
>CASDSC010000073.1 GCA_949283215.1 uncultured Alistipes sp.
CACTCTCGATTAATTCACTCGGAATTGCAGCACAATTCACTTCGACAAACGGACCCGATGCTCGACTGCTTTTTTCATGCAGCATCCGAGCCACCAACTCTTTACCTGTGCCGTTAGCACCAACAATCAACACTCTGGCAGATGACGGAGCCACCTTAGCGATCAAATCCCTCACATGTTGCATCGGCACAGAGGCTCCGACCATTTCCGTCTCTGCAATAACCGGCCGACGTGACACAGCTCTACTGCTTCCTTGAACTGTACATGCAGCCGTACGATCAGCCACACCGTTCTCCCGTTCAGCTATCACATGTCGTACCGAATCAAGCAAATGATTCATATCGATCGGGCGGATCAAAAAGTCATAAGCACCGGCACGCACATATTCAATCGCCTCGTCCATCGTAGCCTGCACCGCTATCACAATGACTGCGGCACGACCTTTGCCTTTCAGTCGGACGATGTCGGTATCGGCTCGTGAAGCCTGCAACTGAGTCTGATCACAAAACACTATATCGAACGATGTATGCTCACACAAAGACATACCCTCCTCAAGATTTTCGCACAAATCGACCTGATACCCTTCATAGCCGAGCCTTTCTTTCAGAATATTACGCACGCTACGTTCACCATTGATCACCAATACTTTTGCCATAATTCGATACTTATTAATTCTTTAAAATATCAGGTTATATTTTGATTTTCTACAGATATTTACTACTTTCGCTTTCGGAAATAAAGAAGGGTATCCGTTTTTATCTCTGATTGAAAGTCCTCATTGATTGAATTGAGATCTTTTTTCCCTTCTAAACTGCTCTTGATATACGCATAACATTGCATGGATGTTTCACTTTGACCCAAAGAGTGCATCATTCTGTCCAAAGAGCATATCTTTTCCGCGGTTGATTCCGAACTTTTTTCTATGGACAAAAATTATAATTATCAGCGTAAGAAGCTTATGCTGCCTGAGTACGGCCGTCATGTTCATCAGATGGTCGATTATCTCCTCAGTATCGAAGACCGCGAAATGCGGAACCGCCAAGCTCGTGCAGTGATCGGAGTCATGGGAAATCTGAATCCGACTTTACGTGACACAGCGGATTTCACGCACAAATTGTGGGATCATCTGTTCATCATGTCGGATTTCAAACTCGACGTTGATTCACCCTATCCATTACCCGACAAAGAAAGCCTGACCTGCAAACCTGAACGTTTGCCATATCCACGACATAATGTAGCCCGCAAACATTACGGCAAACATATAGAGAATATGATCCGATCGCTCAAAGAGAGTGATGATCCGCAACGGAGAGATGCCGTAGTAAACGATATCGCTCGATTCATGCGAGCCAAATCGTATGAATACAACCAAGAACATCCGATGAATGAAATTATCATTAACGATATCAAACGGATGTCCGACAATGCTATTACGGTCGATGAGACAGCCTTGACCAATCTGAAAAGCGATTATAAACAAGGCGGGACCCCACAAGGGCAGCAACGGGCCAACAACAAGAAAAAGTTCGTCAAGAAACCGGCATCCAAACTCATCAAGATGAATGCAAAAATGCGCCGGAACAATAAAGCATAACAATACTCACGCTTCTCTCTGCCACTATTCACACAATTTTGCCGTAATTTTACTGGCACCCATTTAGACAGAGCATCATTCATTCAAGCAGGCGACACGCGACAAGAATACCTTAAAACAGATCTACCGACAATTTTTTACCGCTTCATCGCACGATCCATCTCACGCCGTGCATCCTTTTCCTTGATATAATCGCGTTTATCGTAATTTTTTCGACCCCGGGCCAATCCGATCTGCAATTTAGCCAACCCTTTCTCATTGATAAAGAGTTTGATTCCGACAACTGTCAATCCCTTATCCTGCAAAGCCCGTTCGAGTTTGCTCAATTCCCGCTTCTGTAACAACAGTTTACGATCACGCCGAGGCTGATGATTGTTGTACGTACCCCAATGATACTCTGAGATATTCATCCCTTTCACATACAATTCGCCCCGGTCGAAATAGCAATAACAATCAACTAACGATGCCTTACCCAAGCGGATTGATTTAATTTCAGTCCCGGTCAACACAATCCCCGCGACATACGTATCGAGAATCTCGTAGTCGAATGTTGCCCTTTTGTTTCGAATGGTAATATTTCTATAATCGGTCATTGCCAAAACTTCTCCAAGACTAAAAGTGCTGTTTACCACGGAGCCTTTCATCCCCAATAACCGAGGGGTGCCATGATCGGAATAATTGTCCATTCACCACCTTAATCCCCGTAACCAACAACTTTGTTCGCAAAGTTAGGGAATTAATTCAAATGTCCTATTTTTGTTGCAACAAACAAGTCTGCCGTATGCTAACCATATTAGGTCCGACCGCTTCGGGTAAAACGGCTGTTGCCGTCCGCGTAGCTGCCGCGCTCGATGCCGAAATCATCTCGGCCGATTCGCGTCAGATCTATCGCGACATGAACATCGGCACAGGCAAAGACCTTGACGAATATCGTGTCGACGGACGACAAATTCCCTACCATTTGATCGACATTCGTCCTCCGGGCTATCGATACAACGTATTCGAATACCAGCGGGACTTTCTCACGGCATATCGCGACATCACAAGCCGCGGTCACGAACCGATACTTTGCGGAGGGAGCGGCATGTATATCGAAGCTGTCGTGCGCGGATACGAACTACGTGAAGTCCCACCCAATATGACGCTCCGCGCCGAACTTGAACAACGCCCGACCGAAGAATTGATCGCCCACCTCGCTTCAATCAAAAAATTACATAATGCAACCGACCTCGATACACGGAAACGGATTATCCGCGCTATTGAGATCGGACACTTTTACCGTGATCACCCCATGCCTGAGCACGACTATCCTGCGATCGACAACTTATACGTAGGCATCGATCTACCCCGAGAGGTTCGACGGGCAAGAATCACCTCCCGGTTATACGCTCGTATAGAGGCAGGATTGATCGAAGAGGTCGAATCCCTCTTACATCAAGGGCTCACTCCCGACGATATGTTTTTCTACGGGCTCGAATACAAATTCGTTACGCTCTATCTTACAGGACAATACAGCCGTCAGGAGATGATCGACAACCTTGAGATTGCCATCCACCAATTTGCCAAACGGCAAATGACATGGTTCCGCGGAATGGAACGCAAAGGAGCTCACATTCATTGGATCGACGGTACTGTACCACTCGACACACAAATAGAAGTCACTCTTGACCTATACGAACGTTATCGTACAGGAAGCCTTTAACAGCTCCCTACCATCCATATACTACTAATATTAAATAATTTACCACAATATTCTAGACCTTCTGTCATAATGTTCTGCCAATCTAGCCAACAAAAAAGGGCCCTATTCGCAATATTTTATTGAAACTATAGATAACTTTAACCATCCAAAACCAGCAACGATGAATATCAGAAACCTATTAGTAATTGGATTACTATTCTTTACCGGCTGCCATTCCACAGTCACAAATGGCCCGGCATTTCCCGATCAACCCTCTCGTGCAGCCTATGAGGGCTTCGAGTGGGAAATCGTATCAGGTGCCGGCTTACAATTTTGGGCTCAACGGAATGCCTCCATCCACATGGAAACGGACCCAACTATCCCTGGAGCAAAGATCGTATGGGACGATCGTGCGCAACCCGCCAGCAGGACTGTCATCCAGATTTTTTCGCTACCCAACGAGCAGATTGATGACGTATTGGCAACATTACACGACATGCCGACATGGAGTGACACGATCACCTGTGAATTTCAAAAGCACGAAACCTCACGGGAAGGAGTTACACGCTACACATTAGTACCATCGGGTGAGTACGCCCGCCAACTGCAGATATTAGGCACCACAGAACCTATTCCGACGACCTGCGGAGGTTGGGGTGTAGGGAATAGCGGCATACGATATTTCGAAATCCACGACAACCAGCCCGACAAAGCAATCTTTATGGAGATTGGGCAAGACGCGCCACTATACGACGAACAAAGCATCGTGCTAACTAACGAATAATCAAGATACTACCCACAACAGGTCGATCGTCGAGGAAAATCAAAAAAAAATTTGCAACTTTATACCCTGAAAATAATACGCTCAATTCTCTTGGGATCGAGCGTATTGTCATGTACTAACCACAAGACCGGAATCAACCGAAAAACGAATCCATGAAGGACAAGAATCAACTTTCACGCCGCGATTTTTTAAAGAAATCGCTTTTAATGGGGGCGGGAATCTTGACGGCACCGTCATTGATCGCCTCAGTCATAACAGGAGAAGAGAAGAAAAAAGAATCTGTCTCCTACAAAAGTATGCGCCCCATGCCAGGCGATCGCCACTTTACCAGCAAGAAAGTGGAGGAAACCATTGCGGAAACGGCAGCCAAAATACGCGACCCGAAACTGGCGTGGCAATTTTCGAACTGCTACCCATGTACGCTCGACACCACCGTATACCCGGGACGACGCAACGGGCATCCCGACACATTCGTAATTACGGGAGACATCGACGCGATGTGGTTGCGAGACTCATCAGCCCAAGTATTTCCTTATCTTCCGCTCGCTTCGGCTGACCCCGAATTGAAAGAGCTACTGCAAGGAGTTATCCGCCGCCAGACCTCCTGCATTCTGATCGACCCCTACGCCAACGCATTCAACCGCGAAGCGAACGGCCGGGGGCACCAGGAAGACCTGACCGAGATGAAACCCGAGCTATGGGAACGTAAGTGGGAAATCGATTCGCTCTGTTATCCTGTACGCTTGGCCTACCACTATTGGAAAGCAACAGGGGACACATCGATTTTCGATGCCGAGTGGCAACAAGCCATGCAACTGATTTATCGTACGCTCCGCCAGGAACAGCGCTGGGGCGGAACAAAAGACACCCCCTACACGTTCCGTCGGGAAACACCGACCCAAACCGACACGGTTGCCCTCAGCGGATACGGCAATCCGATCCGCCCCTGCGGACTGATCGTATCGAGTTTCCGCCCGTCAGATGACGCCACACTCTTTTCGTTCCTCATCCCATCCAATATGTTTGCAGTCGTGTCCCTGCGTCAGATTGCGGAGATCTATCGTGACGTCATCGGCGATACTGCTTTCGCACAACAATGTGAGAAATTCGCAGACGAGGTTGACCAGGCCATCCAGGACAACGCCGTTATCGAACACCCGAAATACGGCAAGGTCTATGCTTTCGAAGTCGACGGTTATGGCAACTACGTTCTGATGGATGACGCCAACGTACCGAGTCTGCTGGCGGCCCCCTATCTGGGTTACTGCAGTGCGGACGATCCGTTGTACCGGAATACGCGCCAATTGATTTGGAGTCTCGACAATCCTTATTTCTTCGAGGGTAAAGCAATCCGAGGTATCGGGGGTCCCCACCAGGGGTTGGATAACGTATGGCCGATGAGCCTTATTCTCTATGCACTGACCTCGTCCGACGAAAAAGAGATCGGCTGGTGTATCGAAACGCTTTCGAAAGTCGATGCCGACACAGGATTCATGCACGAAACCGTAGACAAGGACGACCCGACGAAATTCACCCGGTCCTGGTTTGCTTGGGCCAATACGCTCTTTGGAGAACTCATCATCAAAGTAGCCAAAGATCATCCGAAACTGATTCGTTAAACTAGACCAAAATGAATATTTTATCTGTTCTACGTAATCTATTACCGGTGGGTGCAGCAGCTCTATTATGTTGCGCTCCGCCGAAAACGAATGAACGAATTGCTTCACTCGATCAGGCTGCCGACGAAGCGCAGGCTGCCCTCGATTCGCTCTGGATCGACGGCGATGACTACTATATCGACGTCAAAGTCAACCCGGACGATCCCGATTTTCACTATTGGCGCAATGCCCATGCTGCAGACGTACTGATCGACGGTTATTTGCGTACGACCGATCCGGCCTACCTCGACAGACTCTCGAAGTTGCATGCGGGCATGTACCGCATGAACGGGAATACCTATTCGAACGTCTATTACGACGACATGGAGTGGGTAGGTCTCGCCTTTCTGCGTGCATATGACGTTACGGGAGAAGCAAAATACCGTGCTACGGTAGACAGCGTATGGACCGACATCAAAACAGCCTGGAATGACAATTGCGGCGGAGGCATGGCCTGGCGCAAAGATCGGCTCGACTACAAGAATACCCCGGCCAATATGCCGGCAGCAATTCTGGCTGCCCGTCTCTACACCCGCTTCGGCAATGCCGACGATCTGGCCTGGGCAAAGAAAATATTTGACTGGCAAACAGCCCATCTGGTTGATACGGTCAACGGCATGGTGTACGATGGCATGAACCGATTGGGTGATGGAAAAATTGATACGGGATGGATATTCACATACTGCCAGGGGGTATATATCGGTGCCGCAGTCGAATTGTACCGCATCACCAATGAACAGCATTATCTTGATTTAGCAATCCGGACCGCCGATTTCATCACAGCACCCAATAGTCCGTTCAATGCCGAGGGATACCTCAAAGGAGAAGGGATCGGTGATGGAGGCTTATTCCGGGGGATCATGATCCGCTATTTGGGAGAACTGATCGATGTTCCCAGTTTACCGGAAGAGAAACGAAAACTCTATCTGGATTACATTTCGCACAATGCCGACGTATTACTGGCAGCCTATCCGGAAGGAAAACGCATCGGTCAAAGTTGGGGTCTACCGCTTTCAACAGATAATCCGTCAAGCCTCGGTACGCAACTGAGTGCCATTATGCTGCTCGAGACAGCGAGCCGCACAGCCAAGGCCTATTAAATCGCCTGTGGAAAACTCAAACAGATCGGATTTTCTAAATTATCACGATAATATTTCAGGGGCAATCCCTGACAAATAAAAGAAAGGCCCGACATCAAGTCAGGCCTTTCTTTTATATCATTTCGACGAGGCAAATCCACCTCACTCCCAACAATTTTCTACTCCATGTAGCTCGAATTATCCCAACAATGGGTGCAAAGCTGCTCCTTAGGCAATCCGATTGCCTTCACCAAATCCTCCAAATGCTG
>CASDSC010000074.1 GCA_949283215.1 uncultured Alistipes sp.
CTTACTGTAACCTTCAAAGGTACCGCTACGAAACCTGTCGCAGTTTTGAATTACATGGGTGTGGGCGGTTTGACTGTCAAAGATTGCCAGTTCACCAACTACTGGAAAGGAATCTACCTCAACTGTGCCGACAATGTTACGATCGAAGGATGCTCGTTCGACGCCATGAATCCGTTCAGCACCGACAACTGGAGCGCCACATTTACATTCACGAACAACACTGTCGTAGGTAATAATCCAATGAGCAAGGCCTCGCATTTTTATGTACCTGCAGGTACTGAAGGAATGAGCGGCACAAACAAATACCAAGAAAGTTGGCCTCTGTCTCTGAAAGAAAGTGTTTACAGTGTTCTCGCCAATAACACGTACGAAGGACAGAACACACCCTACATGCGTGTCACTTCGGCCGATCCGGCATGGGACTACAATCCTTTCTATTTCTGCATCACCGGCTTCCTGAAAGGTAAACTCGACAATGCACAAAACGCCTTTACCGAACGCGACCGCTATCAACCTTCGGAAGTGAATTTCTTGGCTGATTTCGAGGGTGAAACCAACGTACTCCAGTATATTTTGGATGACCGTACCAGTCAGGCCAATCGTGAACCGAGCATGCAAAGCCACTTCTACAATACCCAAGGCCGTCATTTCGAAGTGTTCAATCCTGAGCAGTTAACTAAATGGGAAGTTTCAGGTAAGATTTGGGTCGACGCTCAAATGATCGCCGATCTAAAACCCTTCCGTTCGGAACTTTGGACCTCGTCAAAATACGCTTCGACAAACGAAGCGGCCTACCCGATGCTCGGTATTACGAACGTTGTGGAAGAAGACCAGATTTATCAATCCACACAAGATCATGCCGTCGTTCGCACATGGGGTGACAATGGCTGGACCGAGGTTGAAGGTGTAACCGTTACCGCAGGTTGGCACACCGTCAAAATGGTATCGGACGGCAATAACGTGACGTACTATTTCGACGATCAACCCATCGGTAAATTATCTGCAGATGCAGCCCCCGTATATTTGATCTCGATCATGCCTGAAGCATTTCATTACGGATATCAACACACTGATGGCAGATGGTTCTATGAAGGTTACAGCTGCGAAACTTACTTCAGCGATATCAACTACACGCTCGCAAAATAACATTCTCTAACTTGTCCGTGTGAACCGCAATCATCGCGGGAACACACAGTTTTTGGAACTACCCAAACTCCCCCTCCCGAGTCCTATCGGGAGGGGTTTTTATTGTAAAACCCGAAAAACAACGTACCTAGCCCCAGTTAGCAACATATAACTGCACACCTATATTCAACAAAACTCAGAGATTAAAACAGGAGAGATAATACAACAAAAAAAGGAGCTGCAACCATAGGTTGCAACTCCTAGTCTGTAGCGAGAGAGAGACTTGAACTCTCGACCTTCGGATTATGAATCCGACGCTCTAACCAGCTGAGCTATCTCGCCCTATATCCGAATGACCTTCTTATACTATGCCGTCTGCCCCGACCTCCACTCGGCAAACAAACTGCACCGTCGATCTTTCCAAAAGCAGTGCAAATGTAGTAATTATTTTTACTCGTGCAAATAGTTTCGTCATAAATTCGTAATTCTCTTTTGGAATTCGCCTGTTTTTCTACCATTTCTGTTGCGACATGGTCTATTAACCTGACACAAACAGAAAATCGATACCACTCCTCTGTCTAAAACGGTTTCGTTTTTGTATGACACGTAAAACAAACTGTCAACAAATAAATAATAGACTATCTACATTTCAAAGGCCCTATTCAGCAGAACCACATCAAAGGATAACAACAATTTCTCACGCGCATTAAGCAGCAAAATTTCATTTCAAAACCACAAAACTTTTATTTCCATTACTCACACCTTAATCCTCCTTGAATAATTCTAACAAACGGGCTCATTCGAAACAAAATGAAATAAAATTATTTTGTTTTATTTGTTTTTATAAAATAAATATTATATTTGCTAAAAATAATCCATCAAAACATGGAGAACAACTATGACATTATCATCATCGGCGGAGGAGCAACCGGCGCTGGCGTAGCAAGAGATTGCTCGTTACGGGGGATCAAAGCACTCCTATTGGAACGTTCCGATATCTCGACAGGAGCTACGGGACGAAACCACGGCCTGCTCCACAGTGGCGCACGGTATGCCGTCACAGACCCCGAATCTGCAGAAGAGTGCATTCGGGAAAATATGATTCTTCGCAAAATCGCAGCTCACTGCGTAGAAGAAACCGACGGGTTATTCATTTCGCTGCCCGAGGACGACCTGCAATATCAGGCTACTTTCGTAGAAGCCTGTCGCAAAGCCGGCATCCGTACCGAAATCCTCGATCCAGAAGAGGCTAAACGCATCGAGCCCTCGGTTAATCCAACACTCACCGGGGCGGTCAGGGTACCCGACGGTGCTGTCGACCCTTTCCAGCTGACGGCTGCCAACATCATAGATGCCAAAGCGCACGGGGCCGAAGTCCGCACCTACACCAAAGTCATAGAATTAATTAGAGAGCAGGATCGCATCGTCGGAGTCCGGACATACGACCGTCGCGCCCATTGCGAACAAACGTTTTATGCCCAAGTGGTAGTCAATGCCGGAGGCATATGGGGTCAAGGCATTGCCGCAAAAGCCGGCATTACGGTCAATATGCTACCGGCTAAAGGTGCCCTGCTGATTTTCGGTCACCGTATCAACAACCTGGTCCTCAACCGTTGCCGGAAACCGACTGATGCCGACATTCTTGTACCGGGAGACACAATATCCTTGATTGGAACCACTTCCAGCAAGATCCCGTACGATCAGATCGACAACATGGTCATTACACCTGAGGAGGTCGACATATTACTACGCGAAGGCGAGAAACTTTCGCCTCAATTAGCCTATACACGCATCCTCAGAGCCTATGCGGGAGTGCGTCCGTTGGTTGCATCGGACGATGATCCGAGCGGACGAAAGGTCAGCCGCGGTATTGTTCTGCTGGATCATGCACAACGGGATGGCATGGAAGGCTTCATCACCATTACCGGAGGCAAACTGATGACCTACCGTCTGATGGCTGAATGGACCACGGATCTGATCTGCAAAAAACTGGGTCTCAACGTACCGTGCCGTACAGCCGAACTTCCATTACCCGGCTCAACGGAAAGCAAAAAAGAGGTAGAACGCAAGATTCGGCACAAACCGACCACACAACGCCGCTCGGTCATTTCGCGCCACGGAGACATGGCGGATCGCATAGCCGACCAGGATTCCATCAAGAACAGTCTGGTATGCGAATGCGAGGAGGTGTCGATCGGCGAAGTCGAATATGCCATGGAAAATCTGTCGGTCAACAATTTGGTCGATCTACGGCGCCGGACACGCATTGGCATGGGAACCTGTCAAGGCGAATTGTGCGCATGCCGTGCTGCCGGGCTGATGGGCAAAAAAGACCCGATTTGTGCCAAACGCGCCAAAGCAGACTTGGCCTCCTTCCTGAACGAACGCTGGAAGGGTATGGCACCTATCGCTTGGGGTGACACACTGCGTGAAAGCGAATATACGACATGGGTATACGAAAGCGTGTGCGGTTTGACGGACGAAACAGAAAAAACAACAGTACAATGAGATTCGATACAGTCATCATAGGAGGAGGTTTGGCCGGCATGGCATGCGGCATTCGACTGGCCGAAGCCGGCAAACGTTGCGCGATCGTCTCGCAAGGACAAAGTGCGCTTCATTTTTCGTCGGGATCGTTCGAACTTCTGAGTCGGTTACCGGACGGGACCACGGTTGGCGATCCGATCGCGGGCATCGCCGAATTGGAAAAAATTGCTCCGGACCATCCTTATGCAACAATAGGAGCCGCGCGCTGCGAACGATATGCACAAGAAGTTCCGGATCTGTTACGCGCGGCAGGCATACCCGTATACGGCGATTGCCACAGGAATCACTTCCGTATCACCCCGATGGGCAAAACGAAGGCCGCGTGGTTGACAATCGACGGATACCTGACCGCAGAAGAAGCGGGATGTTTGCCTTTCAACAAAGTGTGTATCGTCAATGTCGAAGGGTTTCTCGATTTCTATCCGGAATTTATTGCCGAAGAGTTCCGCAAACACGGAATCACTTGTCAATTCGCCACCATCAACTTCCCGGACCTGGAACAGATTCGCAAAAATCCGAGCGAAATGCGTTCGGCCAACATCGCCCGCGTATTCGATCACGAGAAAAATCTGGAAGCGTTGGCCGCCAAGATTCGCGATGTAGCAACGGGCTGTGATGCCGTCATTTTACCCGCCATCATCGGGCTTACCCGGGACGACTCTTTCGAGGTGCTGAAATCGAAAGTCAACGTTCCGCTCTACCTATTACCTACACTTCCGCCCTCGATACCCGGGATCAAAGCCCAACAGGCACTCCAACGGCGTTTCCGTCTGCTGGGAGGAGAATATTTCCTGGGGGATTCGGTGCTGTCAGCCCAATGCGACACAGAATATGTTCAGTCGGTCTACACAGCCAACCACGGAGATGAACCTTTCGAGGCAGACCAATTCGTATTGGCTACTGGAAGTTTCTTCAGCAAAGGACTGGTCGCTTCACCGGATCGGATCATCGAACCGGTATTCGACGCCGACACAGTATATACACCCAGCCGGGCCGACTGGTATACCCTGCACTTTTTCGACAAACAAAACTATCAGGCCTTCGGCTACGCCACGGACGCCCACCTGCGGCTTAAAAAAGGAGGCGAAGTCCTCACAAATCTTTATGGCGCAGGAGCCGGACTGGCCGGATTCTATCCCGTTCAGGAAGGATGCGGAGCCGGAGTTTCACTTCTTACCGCCCTATATGTAGCAGATCAGATCTTAAATCGTCAATAGTCATGAATATCCAACAAAATACGGTTAGTGAAAACAACTTCGAACAGTGCATCAAATGTACGATATGCACCGTATATTGTCCGGTAGCAGCTGTGAATCCCGACTTTCCGGGACCGAAACAAGCGGGACCGGACGGTGAACGTCTTCGATTGAAACAACCCGATTATTTCGACGCGTCGCTGAAGTACTGCATGAACTGCAAACGTTGCGAGGTGGCCTGTCCGTCGAATGTGCGCATCGGAGACATCATCCAGTCGGCCCGCATCAAATACGGCCCGAAGAAAAACACTTCGCTCCGGAATTACGTATTGGCCAATACGGATCTGGTCGGTTCGCTCGCCACACCCTTCGCACCCATTGTCAATACAGCCGTCACACTGAAACCAGTGCGGTACATGATGGATAAGGTGATGTCGATCGATCACCGGCGCATCTTTCCGAAATATGCGCACGGGACCTTCACCTCATGGTACAAGAAACACGCTGCCGCATCACAAGCCACCTACCCCAAACAAGTGGCATTTTTCCACGGCTGCTATGTGAATTACAACAACCCACAACTCGGCAAAGACCTGATCCGAATCATGAACTCGCTGGGATACGGCGTCAACTTACTTGACAAGGAGAAATGCTGCGGCGTTCCACTGATCTCCAACGGGCTATACAAACAGGCCGAACGGCAGGCAAAAACCAATCTTTCATCGATACGTCTTGCCGTGAACGATCACGACATGGATGTGATTACCACCTCATCAACTTGTACCTTCACCCTTCGGGACGAATATCCGCACATTCTGAACCTCAAGAATGAAGATGTACGCGACCGGATCGAACTGGCAACCCGCTACCTGTATAAACTGATCCAATCGGGCGAGGTGCAACTAAAATTCAAAGAGGGTATGCCACCGCTCAGGATCGCCTACCACACCCCCTGCCACATGGAGAAAATGGGTTGGGGATACTATTCCATCGAACTGCTGCGGATGATTCCCGGCATCGAGGTCATCGTACTTGATTCTCAATGTTGCGGAATTGCCGGCACATACGGATTCAAAAAAGAGAACTACCCCACCTCACAATCGGTCGGAGAACCGCTTTTCCGTCAAATCGAAGCATCGGGTGCCGACCTCGTCGCTTCAGATTGCGAGACGTGTAAATGGCAGATCGAAATGTCCACGACCAAAGCATGCGAACATCCGCTGACTATTCTCGCCTCAAGGCTTGCCTAAATTCACCTAAAACTTAAAAATATTTTCGCCTAAAAATCCTAACCTAATTATGAAACAGTACATTCTTGCGCTTGACCAAGGGACGAGCAGTTCGCGCGCGATTGTGTTCGATGAGACAGGTAAAACCTGTGCAGTAGCCCAAAAAGAGTTCCGCCAGATCTTCCCGAAATCGGGATGGGTAGAGCATGATCC
>CASDSC010000075.1 GCA_949283215.1 uncultured Alistipes sp.
ATCTATGAATCCGAATCTTTGAAAAAGAGTCAGTAATACAAGTGATACGGCATAAAAAAAGGGCCGTAAGATCGGCCCGTAATGGTTTATGAGGGTTGTAATGGAGTCGAGGAGGATCATTCGGCATTGAAGAGGACTTCATTGATAATCCGTCGAAGGTCTTCGATGCCCATCGCTCCTTGTGTCATCTGTGGGCTTCCGGCCATGGGACAAAACAGCAGCGTCGGAATCGATCGGATTCCGAATGCGGCTGCCAATTCGAGTTCTTTCTCGGTATCAACCTTATAGATGGTGAGACGGTCGGCATACTCTAGGGCCAGTTCTTCGAGAATAGGGGAGAGCATTCTGCACGGTCCGCACCACGAAGCGTAAAAGTCTATGATCGCAGGCTTGTCTCCGAGATACTTCCATTCGTTCGGAGAGGTTTCGTAGTTGGCAATGTGAGTCAGAAATTGGGCTTTGTCTAGGTGTTGGATTTTCATGGGATGTGGCATTAAGGATTGTTGTCTGTTATGTTGTCTGATCCATCTGCAGGAGTGTACCCCATTTGGCGTAGACGGCAGCAAATGTCGGAAGACGATGTTTCGTCAGTATGGTCTATGGTGACCTCTAAACGATCGGGATCGACGCGGACTCCGTACACACCGGGTAGGAGACCCAGGCCTTGGTGAATCGAATTGCGGCATCCGCAACTCATCAGGTCGTTGATATGAATGGTCGTTTTCATGATCGGATAAAGATATTGATATAGGTTCAACTGTTGTGCCAAGTTGGTTAATGTTTGTGTTCCTGGTCGACAATTTCTGTAGGTGGATCCGGATGTAAGGAAAAGTCGCGTGTGATTCCTTTATTCTGCTTGGCTATGCAGAGTTTTTTGTCTGATATGCCGAGGTGTTTCCCTTTGATTAGGTAGGGCTCGGGTGATTTATCCCAGCGTTTAGGTATTTCCCGACAGGTACGGTTCCGGTATTTTTGTATCGAGCGATAGATAGTATCCCCGATACTGCTCAGGGCAACGTTGTGGTGCCATAAGGGACCAGTTTTCTGCTGTGTTTTTGCGGAATGTAGTGTCTTGTATGGGTCGGTAATCGGTTTGTTTGACAAATTTACGATTTGTGTCTTATTTGTAAACATAATAAGGGAAAAATTATGATTGGAATTTTTTATGGTAGTACGACAGGAACGACCGAAGCACTGGCTTGTGAGTTGGCGGCTAAACTGGGTGTTGCAAAAAACGATGTGCATGATGTGGCGTTGGCGTCGTGTGACGAGGTGTCCGGTTACGATTTCTTGTTGTTGGGATCGTCAACCTGGGGCGAGGGGGAATTGCAGGACGATTGGTATGGTTTTTTAGACGTCCTGAAACAACAGAGTCTTGCGGGCAAGAGGGTGGCGCTGTTTGGATGCGGTGATGGTGAGTCGTATCCCGATACGTTTTGTGATGCGCTCGGGATATTGTTCGATGCATTGTCGGAGTCTGGTTGTCGGTTTATAGGGGCTTATATTCCCGAGGGGTACGCATCGACCGGATCGCAGGTATGTCGGGATGGTCGATTCATCGGGTTGGCGATCGATGAGATGAACGAAAGCGATCGGACGCCCGAGCGGATTGCTCGATGGGTCGAACAGCTTAAAACAGAGATGGTATGAGTGCGCAAGAATTTGCCCGTTTCAGTGAAATGAAAATGTTCATGCACCATATATATGAATTCAAAAAGGGGGTACGTAACCTGGTACTTTGTACGATGTGCCGTACCTGTGCGGAATTGGTAACCGAACGGTTGCGCGGACAGGGGATCGATTATTTGTTGCAAGATGTTGACGGGCGAAAGGTCAATCTTTATTTTGGTAAACGGGCTTGTCTCGATGCAGTTGGCGCCTTTATTCATAAGCCGTTAAACCGTCTTACACCCGAAGAGGATTTCATGTTGGGTACGATGCTGGGCTATGATATTGTACAGCAATGTGAACGATTTTGCACACGTCGGATACAGCCTGTTGCAAGATTGTGACGGCAGATTGTGGCGTGTGAAAACGTTGCCAGTGTAAGTCAAGAGAAAATGTGTGATATGGTGATTTGTTGCATTGCATAGATGCATTGAATTACTCAAACCGCTCCCATCCGGTTGAGGTAGGGGCAGGGTCATGTGTGGTGGACCCTGCCCCTGTTTATTGGTATGAAAAGAGAGGAGTAGGATAGAGTTTGGTGTTTATGTCTGAGGTCCCTGTCCTGTCGCAGTTTTGTTAGGCGAGATATTGGGTCGCTCTGGAATGACCTATGGAGCAAAGATCGGTGATGTGAAGGGTATTCTGCGTTCCTTCGTTCAACACATTCTGACGGCGATCCCGGGGATATTAACTATGTGTACCTTGTTGGATAAGACTCTCCCATGTTGTATAGATCGCCATTTTGTTTCGGTCATTGGCTTGGTATGCAATGACCTACTCGTCCCGATGCCCCCACCGGTAGATATTCAGCAAGATAATGAATAGAATAATCGCTGTCCACATGGTCTAATAAAGTGAGGGTCGTATATCAATTCTGCGTGTTGTACGTTTTACATTTCACAGACTAATATACTCAAATTCTGGGATTTTCCGAAATAGTTTTATTTTCATAACGTTGATATGACAATTTTTGTGTCGTGTAGACCTGTTGTGGCCCATATTGTACAGAAGAATATCATAGATTGATGATGAATTTGGTATATTGAGAGTTATTAGGCATAGGCCGGTACTCCAAAATACCTAAATGTGAGGATTGTGAACCTGAATCGTGGACACTATTTTTACAGCCGAAAAAGGTTCTCTATGCAGAAACAGCCCGTGAATGAGGTGCTGTCAGGCTGGATGGATCTCCTTGCATACAATGCGATGCTTGGGGGGTGAAGAGAGTCGTTTTGAGTTTTTGCGGTATCGGGTCGTGCAAAGAAAATCACTACTTTTGTTACGAACTTCGAATCCGGTAAATCATGAAGTCGATGTATAAACTCGGGAAATACGACGGATCGGACCGTATGAGCGATCTGATCTGTGAGAATTATTCGATGTTGTTGGTGATGAGTCGGTTCGGTATCGCACTCGGCTTTGGCGATCGTACGATTGCAGAGGTGTGCAGCGAATATGGAGTCGATGTTCAGACCTTTTTGACCGTAGTCAACCTGATGTTGTCGGAGGTCGAGAGGCCTTGTGAAGAATTACCTGCTGTCTCCATCGAGGCTTTGGTGGGTTACCTGCATGCTTCTCACGACTATTTTCTCGATTTCCGATTGCCGTCAATCCGATCAGCACTGGTCGAGGCACTCGGCGAAAGTGGGGATGTAGCTGTTGTGATCCTGCGTTATTTCGACGAATATGTGGCGGAGGTACGCAAACACATGCAGTATGAAGAGCATACGGTATTCCCTTACGTTCGGGCCCTGGAGACCGGTCTTCATTCTGAGG
>CASDSC010000076.1 GCA_949283215.1 uncultured Alistipes sp.
AAAGTAGGGATAGTGGGCCGACAATTCCGAAATCTGGGTCTGCATCGCTCCAATGGAGACAGGTTCCGTATCGAAAGTTATTACGCTATGTGCAATATATTCGTTGTAGATGGCTGCAATGGCTACGGCATCGCTCGGTTCGGCCCGTCTGATCATAAGTGTAAGTTTTGTGAGAAATATCAGGTGTTAAAGGCAAAATGGTAGATTGATTGGCCTCCGTAAGCGGCAATCTGTGGATAAAAGAACGAGGGTTTGTCTCGGATATCGTATAATACCGTGGCCATGATATACAGAAACGGTCTGTGATACAGGCGGATTATGAACTTCCCTCTCTCGGTGAAATATGCCGGACTTTTTATATGACCCGACCATTTTGTGTGGAGAGTTACTCTTTGGCTGAACGGATGATAAACTTTGGATGGGATGCTCGGAAGTTAGCGGCCCTCTCTCTTTTGTCGCGGAATCCCTAACCCTGCCAGGTATTGTTCAAAATCCTGTTGTAGTTTCCGGTACAGAAAACAATCCTTGTAATTCTCATTGTCCAGCAAAATCTCTCGCACGTTACGTATAGTATTGTTGTAATTGCTTAATTCGTTCCGCAGTACAACCCCCCGCTGTGAACTCGCACTTATCTTCTCGTTAGTCATCTGTTTGAGTCGTTCACAGACTGCATGCAACAATACGATCACCACATTGTCCATCAGTGTGTGTCCCTGCATGAACAGGTACACGTTGTCGGGACGTACCCCTTTGTCTTGAAGCGTGGCCGCAAAGGCACTGATCTCGCGGATCCAACTTTCGTTCGCTCCGCTCAGGTGTGAAAGTCGTTTGTCCACCTGGCGCCGTAACCACTCCAAGGTGTTCTCTCCATTGTTTTCCAGATCGAGGTAATTCAACTTTACGCTGCTCTTGAAGTCGATCAGAGTAAACGTCAACTCAGAATGTCGCAATGCCGAAAACGCATACCACAGAAACAACGGGTAGATGGCTTGGGAATATTCCGACATGAATCGTTCGAAATCGAAGATCTCGGCATCGTTTTTGGTCGCTTTTACGCAGACCGTATGCAGCGATGGCGGATAGCAGAGGTAGTTCTCCGTAGCGTATGCATAGGTGTGGAATACGTAGGGGGACTCACGGATCAAGCGCGACTGTTCGGTCGCTCCGTCGAACAGATAGTCGAAATCGCTATCAATGCACAACAGCAGGTCTGGACTACTTTCGGGTACCATGCCGAGGATTACTTTCTTCCCTTTGGCCAGGTCTGCACGTGGTGGAACGCTGATCTCGAAACGGAGTGTGTCCGTTTCATAGTCGTCGAGAATGCATCGCCAAAAGGCTACGTCTTCATAGCCTTCGACGTAGACTTGTACCGTGCGGCAACCGGGACGTATAATACGTGGTGTTGATAGTGCCCGTGTTGACGCTTCGGCTTCAAGACGGTATTTCTGTTTTTTCTTCATATGTGTGAAACGAAGATAACGATTTTATCCTGGAAAAGTCAATATCGAAGCAGAAAAACGAGCGATTGACCCGAAAGTGAAAATTTGTTGGGGACCATAGGACGGAATATCAGACGTGTCGCGGATAAAGCAATTAGTTGGAAACGATAGCCGATGCTTTGTATTCGGAAAGCAGAACGATGAAATGCGCTATATTGGCTGCGATCGGAACCAGAATCGTCATGATCCGGAAAGTTCGATAGGGGTGATATGTGAGGGATAATTGCGACAGTTGGTGGATATGAAATTTTTAATGAATTGCGATCCAATAACTGTCCCGCCGGACGGTAAACGAAAACAGATCATCAAAAATTGTTACATTTGCAAACGACGAGTTATCGGTGTGTACCAAAATGCAATGCCGGGCTCACAGCAATATTTCGAATCCCATGAGCAATAACGACTGGAAAGCACGACTCAATATCGTCTATTCGACAAATCCTGATTTCGACTACCAGACCGAAACAGATGTACAACCGGATACTCTTCCTCCGAGTCAACAGGAACTCCGTGTATGGCTCGACCGGAAACAGCGGGCGGGAAAAACTGTGACTCTCGTGAAAGGATTTGTTGGCTGTGAGAGCGATCTCAAAGAACTCGCCAGTATGCTCAAAAATAAATGCGGTGTCGGCGGATCGGCGAAAGAGGGGGAAATTCTCATTCAAGGGGATTTCCGGGACCGCATTGTCGAGATCCTGTGCAAGGCTGGTTATAAAGCAAAAAAAGCAGGAGCATGACTTTTAAGCGTCTTGCATTCATTATCGTGGTTTGTGCGGTTCTGTGCCCCGGCGGTGAACTGTATGCACAATATTACGACCAAGGACGTTCGCCATCTTCGATCCGTTGGCGATCAATCAAGACTGAATATAACAAACTCGTTTTCCCGGAATATTTTGAAAACAACGCCCTCAAGGCGATGCGTTATCTCGATACACTGAGGCCCCATATCAGTTTCGGCTTCCCGAGGGGCCCGCTCCGTACCCCCGTCGTCCTGCAGACTCAGAACCTCCAGTCGAACGGTTTGATGATGCTGGCACCCAAACGTATGGAACTAATTGTCGCCCCAAGTTTGCAGATCGAAGCCTCCCCCTGGCTCAAACAACTTGCCGCCCATGAATATCGACATGCCGTACAGTACAACGCCGTTAACCGCGGGACAATCAAGGTGCTCAGTTGGATCTTAGGCCAGCAGGGATTGCTTGTCGGGGTCGGACTCATGCCCCTGTGGATGATCGAAGGGGATGCTACCCTGGCCGAAACCCAAATGACTTCTTTCGGTCGTGCCCTGCAGCCCTCCTTTACACTCGAATACCGGGCTTATCTCGACGGTGACGCAAAATTGTTCAAAGAAGATAAGTGGTTCTGCGGATCGTACAAAGATTATATCCCGGACCATTACCAACTCGGTTATCAGCTCGTCGCATGGTCTTATCAAAAGTACGGATCCGAGATTTGGGAGCGTGTAGCCCAATATACTGCGAATTATCCCTTTACGATTTTCCCTTCGAACATTGCACTGCACAAGTATTACAAGACAACCAGTGGAAAATTGTTCCATGGAGCGTTCGGCGATCTGAGGCGTTTCTGGAACAGTCTGCCTCAACAACAAAATAGCGGTACTTTGATCGAGATCCCAACGCGCTGTTATACCACATACAAGAATCCGATCCTTGTCCCAGATGGCCGAATCATCGCCCTGAAAAACGATTTTAACCGTTATTCCCATCTTGTCGTAGTCGATCCAGAAACGCAGGAAGAAAAAACGTTACGCTATACCGGTATTGTCAATACCAGGCCTGTCCTGGATGACAGTACCCTCTATTGGACCGAATACCGTGCCAGTACGCTGTGGGCACAAAGGGTCAATTCGCAGGTTGTGAGTCTCGACCTCCGGTCCGGACATATGCGTACTCATCGGCGTCTCCGAACCGCTCTTTACCCCACGCCGATGCCCAACGGCCGGATTGCTACGGTCAACTATCGTTATGACGGCTCCTATTTCCTCGATATAGATGGAAAACAACTTGATTTCCCCGATTCGTCGAGTGTACACGGGTTGGCCTATGACGAGAAGACCGCTACACTCGCTTTTATCGGACTCAGTGAAGCCGGAATGTGGTTCGGTGCGATCGATCCTGAAAACGGAAAGGTGCGTACGATCACCGAACCGTCGCGGGTGACGGTATACAATCTGCGGGCCGGTGAGGGAAAACTCTATTTCAATTCGATCCAATCGGGACGCGACGAAATCCATATGTTCGATCTCCTTGAAAACAGGGAATACCGTATCTCGACCTCGCGATACGGTTCGGTCGCTCCGTCTGTCGCGGTCAACGATACGATCGCTTTCACGACCTATACACGTGACGGATACCGTTTAGCCCGTCAAGCTGTGGATACTGCCCGGAGGATGCCCGTCGCATGGAGCCGTTTGCCCAAAAATGTAGTGAACCCTCCGAGAACACAGTGGTATCATTTCAATATCGACTCGATCGTTGTTGCCGATCGCCCGGATGGGGTGCGGATCAGAAAATACCGAAAAGGTCTGAATCAGGTCAATGTGCACAGTTGGATGCCAGTGAGTTTCAATCCATTCAGTATTCGTGGAGAGCAGGCTGTAAACCTCAATTGGGGAGCGACGGTCATGTCGCAGAACCTGCTCAGCAGTACGACCGCTTACGCCAATTATGCCTATACCGAACGGGGCCATCTCGGCCGCGTCGCAATCCAATATAACGACTGGGCACCCAAAATTGAACTCAGTGCCGAACTCGGAGGAGGTACGCAACTCGTGTACGGTTACAATCGGGATATCCCGCTGACCGGTGAACGAAAAACCTATTTCAACGTAAACGGTCTCATCTATCTCCCGCTGACCCTCGCTTCGGGCTATCATACACGAACATTGATCCCGCAAGTGCATATCAGTCACTACAATGCCCGGGTACTCGACCTCGATAAAAAACGGTATGTGTCGGGTCTGCAAGAGATGATTGCCGCCGTGCAGTATACTGAAAATGTCAGAATGGCTACACGCGATTTCTTGCCCCGTTGGGGCTATTATCTTAAGGCTATCTCTGTATCGGCACCATTCAGTGGCCTTTTCGGTGCGATCTGGGGCGGTGCGGCACGCATGTATCTCCCGGGAATCGGCCCGCAACATCGAATTACCTTGAGAGGCGCGTTCCAATATCAGACCGACGGCCAACAGCATTTGCGATACAAGGATGTTTTCCCGAGAGGGGCCGAATATGCTTTCGCCGCACAGCGTTACGGCGCCTTCTCGGTCGATTATCAACTCCCGGTATGGTGTCCCGACGGTGGTTGGACCGGGGTGATCTATTTCAAACGGATTCGTACCAACTTCTATTTCGATTATGCCCGTTACCGCCGGTTCGACGGACGGGGACATGTCGCACTCAATTCGTACGGTGGGTCCATTATCCTCGAAGTCAATCCGTTTAAATTGCCAGACGCTTCGACGGTTACATTGACCTTTTCGGTCTATAAGCCCAGCGATCGGGCCGGTTGTGTGTTCGATGCCGGATTTGCCGTGCCTTTCTAATTGGCAGGATCCGGATTGCTTGCAAACAATGTACTAAGCGACCCCGACGACCGTTTATTCCTTAAATGCCGATTGAATATGCCGATATCTCTCCGATTTGACGCATCGACAATACGGCTTTCAAAATAAATATCGTACATTTGCGGAAGAATTGAGCAATACCGATGAAAAGCAAACTCGTTAAAAAACTCGAAACACCTAAGGCGGTCAAATGGTTCTGGATCATCGTAACAGCCCCTTTTGCCCTCCTCCTTTTTATGTTGCTGCTCACCGGTTTGGGCTTGTTTGGAAGACTCCCTTCATTCGAAGAACTCGAAAATCCTAAAAGCAATATCGCAACCGAAATTTACTCGGCTGACGGCGAAATGATCGGTAGTTATTTTATCCAAAACCGATCCTATGTCGATTATGACGAACTCTCTCCCAATTTGGTCGCCGCTCTCGTCGCTACCGAAGATATTCGCTTCTATTCACACTCGGGAATCGATTTTATCTCCTTGGCGCGTGTCGCCCTCAAAACCCTTGCTCTCGGAAATAGAAGCCAGGGCGGTGGTAGTACCATCACCCAACAGTTGGCCAAAAACCTGTTCCCGCGGGATACGGCCATCTATTCGAATCCCATTTCACGGAATACCAAGTTGGTGATTGCAAAATTCAAGGAGTGGATTACGGCCGTCAAACTTGAATACAACTATACAAAAGAGGAGATCATCACGATGTATTTCAACATCGTGCCGTATGGTAGTAATGCATTCGGAATCAAGTCGGCGGCCCGTACTTTCTTCAACAAAACTCCGGCTGAACTTTCCGTCGAAGAGGCAGCTATGCTCGTCGGTGTGGTTAATGCCCCGACCAGGTACAGCCCAAAACGTAATCCTGATAATGCACTCCGCAGGCGCAACACCGTGCTCGAAAGAATGTACAGAAGCGGTTTTATTGACAAGGTTACCTATGATTCCGCATCTATGCGCCCCATTGTGCTCGATTATCATCCGGTTTCGCACAACGAAGGTAATGCCACCTATTTCCGCGAGATGATCAAACTGGTCATGAATGCCCAACGGCCTAAAAGATCGAGTTACAATAACGATTGGGATTATGAGCAGGAACTCGCTCGCTGGGAGAATAACCCAATTTACGGCTGGTGTCAAAAAAATACCAAGGCTGACGGTACCCCATACAATCTGTTCCGTGACGGACTGAAGATTTATACTACGTTGGATGCCACCATGCAGCGCTATGCCGAAGAGGCGGTTACCTCGCATATGAGCAAAACCGTACAACGCCAGATGGATCGTCAGGTCAAACAGTACAAGCGGCTCTATTACGATGCCGATAAAGAGACGGTCGAACGGTCGATCCGGAATGCTATGCGCTATTCGGACCGTTACAGAAATCTCCAGCAGCAGGGCCTATCGGAAGAGGCTATTCGTAAAAATTTCGATGTGCCTGTGAAAATGAGAGTATTCGGATATAAGGGCGATATCGATACCGTCATGTCGCCTCGAGATTCGATCCTCTATCACAAGCAGATCATGCGCGCTTCGTTCATGGCAATGGACCCCATGACAGGGTATGTCAAAGCGTATGTCGGAGGCCCGAGTTTCCGTTATTTCAAATACGATATGGTCAAACAGGGTAAACGTCAGGTCGGTTCGACGATCAAACCGTTTATCTATACCTTTGCAATCGATCAGCTCGGTCTTACTCCTTGTACTGAGGTCCCGAATCTCCCCGTGACGATCGAGTCCTATTCGGATGACGCTTGGAGCCCCAAAGAGGCCGGTAAGGTCGAATACGACGGCGTGATGCATCCCCTCAAGTGGGGTCTCGCAAGAAGCCGGAACAACTACTCCGCTTGGATCATGAAGCAGGCTCGGCAACCTCAAGCCGTCGCCGATTTTATCCACCGGTTCGGAATCCTGAGCTACATCGACCCTGTATATGCACTGTGTCTCGGAACGCCCGATTTCAGCCTCTTTGAAATGGTCGGCGCTTATGGTACTTTTGTCAACCGAGGCGTCCATACCGAACCGATATTCGTTACCCGGATCGAAGACCGGCAAGGAAATGTGCTGGCTACATTCACCCCAAAAACAACCGATGTGATCAGCGAGCAAACGGCCTATACGATGATCGGTATGTTGCAGAATGTCGTGACTTCGGGTACCGGCGGAAGACTCCGCTGGATGTATGGATTCGATGGCGAGATGGGTGGTAAAACCGGTACCTCCCAGAAAAATGTCGACGCTTGGTTTATGGGTGTTACGCCCAAACTCGTGGCCGGTGCATGGGTCGGAGGTGAGGATCCTGGGATTCGATTGCTGTCGAATGGCGAAGGATCGGCTGTCGCGCTCCCTATTTTCGGCGAATTTATGAAACGGGTTTATGCCGACCCGAAGCTCGGAATCAAAAAAAGCGATCTGTTCCCGAGACCGGCCGGGGCTGTCAATTATGACTGTGAAGAAACCAATAACGATGCGGCAACTCCCGCCGTGTCATACGACGACTACGATGAATTTTTCTATTAATAATACCAGGAACGATATGGACGGTGTCCTGATCGATAATTCCGGTTTTGTAATGTTGACTCAATTTAATTCATACACGAAATGAAAATAGCCATTGTGGGCGCCAGCGGCGCCGTCGGTCAGGAATTCCTGCGTGTACTCGAAGAACGTGATTTCTCGGTAGATGAACTGTTGCTGTTCGGTTCGGAACGTAGTGCCGGCCGTAAATACAAATTCCACGGTAAGGAGATCACCGTGAAACTGTTGCAGCACAACGACGATTTCAAAGGTGTCGATATTGCCTTTACGTCGGCTGGGGCCGGAACCTCCAAAGAGTTTGCCGAAACGATTACCAAACACGGCGCGATCATGATCGATAACTCGAGTGCCTTCCGAATGGATCCGGATGTACCCCTGGTTGTCCCTGAAGTCAATGCCAAGGATGCCGTGAATCCCCCGAGAGGAATCATTGCCAACCCGAACTGTACGACGATTCAGATGGTCGTAGCGTTACAGGCTATCGAAAATATCACACACATCAAGCGTGTACACGTCGCTACTTATCAGGCTGCCAGCGGCGCCGGGGCTGCGGCGATGGCCGAACTCGAAACTCAGTATGCTCAGATCGGTCGCGGTGAAAAACCTACCGTCGAGAAATTCGTCTATCAGCTCGCTTACAACGTGATCCCGCAAGTCGATGTGTTTACCGAAAACGGGTACACGAAAGAGGAGATGAAAATGTATAATGAAACACGTAAGATCATGCATTCCGATATCGAAGTCAGTGCAATGTGTGTACGTGTGCCGGTTATGCGGGCCCATTCGGAAAGCATATGGATTGAAACCGAACGTCCTGTCAGCGTCGAAGAGGCTCACAAGGCATTTTGTTCTGCAGAGGGCGTCGTGCTGATGGATGATCCCGAAAAGAAACGATATCCGATGCCGTTGTTCCTGGCGGGTGAGGATCCCGTGTATGTCGGTCGGATCCGTAAGGACCTGTCGAATCCCAATGGCCTCGCTTTCTGGTGTGTGAGTGACCAGATCAAAAAGGGTGCAGCACTCAATGCCGTGCAGATCGCAGAATATCTGATCCGGAACGGTCATATCAAATAGAGTATCACAGCATCATTATAGAATGGGACCCTCAGGAATGTGGGTCCCATTTTGTGTCTGGACTGTACTGGTCAATCGTCGCGTGTATGCTGTCGTGGACCGCGAGGGGTAGGCGCGCTACATTGAATTGATACGATGATCGGTAATATCCTCGGATTTCAACCATGATAGATCCGACAAAAAATGGACTTTCAGCAAGAGATGTTTGGTTCGTACGTCTCTTGCGGTCTCAGGCTCAGGTTTGAGAAATGATTAGGTGATTATCGAGGGTTGGCCCCGTGACAGAAAGCGGAATGCGTTAGTCCGAGTCGATCTTTTCGGCGGAGCATGGCAGCCAGTAGACCGTTTCCATGATCTCCTCCGGAGCGAAAAAATGGCTCCACTCCTCCCGGGCATTCGCATCACTATCTGAAGCGTGGATCGCATTTCGTGTCAGGCTCTCCCCAAATTTTCTGCGGATGGTCCCCTCGGCGGCTTTAGCCGGATCGGTGTTACCCACCAGCTGCCGAAGGCTCTCCACGGCATTCTCCCGCTCCAGTATCGCGACCACGACCGGCCCTGACGTCATGAAAAGAACCAAACGACGGAAAAAGGGACGGTCTTTGTGTACAGCATAAAACCGTTCCGCATCGTTCCGACTTAAGCAAACCATTTTCATCGCACAGAGCCGGAATCCGGCTGTAGCGAGCATGTCCAGAATCTGCCCCGTATCGCCGTTGCTCACGGCATTGGGCTTGATGATGGTAAATGTACGGCTCATCGTTTTATCGTGTTGTGGTGGAGTCTTCGTAATCCGTTCCGAAAACCGAATTACCGGCCGTATATGTATCCCATTTGGACAGTACGGCCTCCATGTCTGCCGGCAGTTCGCTCTCGAAATAGACCTCTTTCCCTGTCGTCGGATGTACGAACCCGAGACTCCGGGCGTGTAACCCGTGGCGAGGCATAAGTGCAAAGCAGTTTTCGATAAACTGTTTGTATTTGCTGAAAGTGGTGCCTTTCAGAATCCGGTCGCCCCCGTACCGCTCGTCATTGAACAACGGATGGCCTATGTGTTCCATGTGGACCCGGATCTGGTGGGTGCGACCTGTTTCCAGACGGCATTCGATCAACGTCACATAACCGTAACGCCGCAGCACCCGATAGTGCGTTACGGCATGTTTCCCGGCCGAGCCGTCTTCGAAGACCGCCATCTTCAACCGGTCGCGTAAACTGCGCCCGATATTGCCCACAATCGTCCCTTCATCCTCGTCGAAATTGCCCCATACAAGCGCTGTATAGACTCGTTTGATCGTGTGGTCGAAAAACTGTTTGGCGAGCCGTACATGACTGCGTTCGTTCTTGGCAACCACCAGAAGTCCCGATGTGTTTTTGTCGATCCGGTGTACCAGGCCTGCACGCATGTCTCCCTCCTGAAACAGGGGAAGATCCTGTAAATGGTAGGTCAGGGCGTTCACCAAGGTCCCCGAGTAGTTGCCGTGACCCGGGTGCACGACCATACCAGCCACCTTGTTGACGATGATCAGATCGTCGTCTTCGTACACAATGTCAAGGGGAATGTTCTCCGGAATGATCTCCAGTTCCCGCTTGGGATAGGGCATGACGATCGAAATCTGATCCAGCGGTTTGACCTTGTAGCTCGATTTCACCGCCGTACCGTTGACCAGAATCGATCCTGCGTCCGCCGCGCTCTGGATTCGGTTACGTGACGTGCCTTCCAACCGGTTGGTCAGAAACTTATCGATGCGCATCAGCGCCTGACCCCGATCGACCGTCAGCGCAAAATGCTCGTACATTTCGTCCTGCTGATCGTCCGCTTCGTTCAGAAAATCATCGTCTTCGATCGCTGTCTGAGTTGCCATGCACAGCCGTTTTATTCGTTCTTTTGTTCTTCTTCCTCAAGTTGACGCGCGGCTTCTTCTCGTGCCGCTTTATCCGAGGCGATACTGTTCTTCTCTACCAACTTCTCGTCCAGCGTGATCGACAGGTCTACAGAGGTCCCTAACGTGACCCGTTGGCCTTGCCCCGGGGTTTGAAGATAAACACGTGCCTCTTTTTCGTTCAAGGCATTTACCCCGTCGCCATACGTGATTTTTCCTACGTTCAGGCCTACTTCCCACAGCCTGCTCTTTGCCTCCTTGAGCGGAAACCCGATCACCTTCGGAACAGCCTGCGGCGCCGCATCCTCGCTGATACCCACAATCAGCGTTACATTGGATCCCATTTCCGCCTGTTTCTTGCTTGTCGCGGTGATCACCTGCCCGTCATATCGCTCCTCGAGCACGTTGTTGGTCGCCATATCGCTCCGGTAGACCAGCTTCTCGATGCCCAGACCCGCTACCTCCAGGTTGTTTTTGGCCTGACGGAGCGAGTAACCGGTTACGTACGGTATCTCGACCATCTTCTGTTTGAACGAGTTGACTGTGACGAAGATCCGTCGTCCCGATTTGACTTTTGCCCCCGGAGCCGGATTCTGTTCGAGTATAACTCCCCCGTCGTAGGTGGGAACGTACAGCGAATCGTTGATCTCGATGCGTAGCGAACCGTTACGGCCCGCAGGTTTTGCCTCGGCTACTGTCATCCCACTGAAATCAGGAACTGTCTTATGTTGTCCGTGCCGTGTGAAAAGGTTCAGCAGGATGGTCACAACGAATAAAAAAACGATGATGGCGCATACGGCCAGAACGACGTTACGAATGATCACATTGCCATTGATCCGTGCTACCAGATTATTCAGAAACCCCATTGCCTATTGTGCTATTATGGTTGGTCGAAGCGGTACGGCGTCGGCGGGAATCCCAATCGGTCCATAGATATGGGCGGGTGACCCGGTGACGGCCTCGTTGCGGTAAAGTTATTATTTTTTTATCGGATTATAAAAAGAATCACGTTCGACCGGTTGATAACCGGCGGCGCGGACCATCGCTTCCATTTCGGCTACACTCATGCGGGGCGATGTATCTTCGGCTCCAGCCATCGAATAGATCTTTGTGCTGTCGTCGATCGTACCGTCGATGTCATCGGCTCCGAAAGCCAAGGCCAATGCCGTCGTATCTTTGCCGAACATCGGCCAGTAGGCCTTGATATGGGCAAAATTATCGAGATAGATGCGTGACAGAGCCAGCATACGCATGTCTTCGACAATGCTGACCTCTCCGATCTCGGACATCGAATTGTGGAGGTTCCGGTATTTGAGTGGAATAAATGCATTGAAACCGCCCGTTTCGTCCTGAAGGGTACGCAAACGGTCCAGGTGGTCAATGCGGTGTTCCCATCCCTCGATGTGCCCGTAGAGAATGGTCGCGTTGGTTTGGATCCCCATGCGGTGTGCCTCGCGGTGTACGGCGAGCCATTGGGCGGTACTTCCCTTGTCCGGACAGATCCGGGCACGGATCGTTTCGTCGAAGATCTCCGCTCCTCCCCCCGGCATCGTCTCCATCCCGGCCTCTTTCAGTCGGGTCAGGCCCTCGTGGATTGACAGGCCTGCCTGGTCAATCATGTAGGCCAGCTCGATGGCCGTGAAGGCTTTGACCGTCGCCTCGGGCAGAATGGCTTTGACTCGACGGATCATCTCGACATAATAATCCAGGTCGTGATGCGGATGTACTCCTCCGACAATATGAACCTCGGTGATCCCGCTCCCCACATAGCCGCGGGCTAGCTGCTCGATCTCTTCCAGCGAGTATTCCCATGCCTCGGGAGAGGTGGCAGGCCTGCGGTACGAGCAGAAACGGCAGTTGAAACGGCAGATATTGGTCGGCTCGATATGAAAATTGCGGTTGTAATAGACATCCCGGCCGCTTTTCCGTTCTTTGAGTGTGGTCGCGAGAAGGCCGAGAAGAGCAAGAGGGGCTTCGTGGGCCATTGTCATGGCTTCAGCACGGGTAAGACGTTCGCCCGCTAGAACACGGCGGGAGATACGTACTACCGCCTCGGACTGTGAGTCCGTGTACAATTGTGTCAGAAGAGTCGTATCCATGGTCGATTCTTATAGGTCGAGTGTGCTAGGGCACCACCCGAAAATACGAAAAAAGGCTGCACGATATGCAGCCTGATAATTGTCTTCGTCAAAAAGAACTATTTCGCACGCGCTTCGTCCGAAACCGTCAGTTTCTTACGACCTTTGGCGCGGCGTGCTGCCAGCACTTTGCGACCGTTGGCTGTCGACATTCTCTCCCGGAAACCGTGCTTGTTTATTCTCTTTTTCTGCGAGGGTTGAAAGGTCCTTTTCATGGTAAATTAAACTATTTTTTATCTTTTAAAAATTTCACAGCGGTTTGCAAAGGTAGCATAAATTTGGCGTTTCCAAAAATTTCAGCCCTTTTTTATGTATACGATTCGTTTTGTGGCGAAAAATTCGTCTCCAAACCACGTTCCGATATCGAATAACCGGTAAGGATGGCCTGTCTCGGCCAGCTCCTCCGAAAGATCGCCCCCTTTCAGGTAAAGAATCCCGTTCGGAAGACTCCCGGCCTGACCCGGTCGGATTTTGTCCCATATCCACGGAATGAAGGTATTCATCCGAGTAACTGCCCGACTTACAACATAATCGAAATCGCCTGGTACCTGTTCGGCCCGTTTATTGAGTCCCTCGGCGTTCTGTATATCGAGCGCGGCGATCAGATCGTTGACCACCATAATCTTTTTGCCGATCGAGTCGACTAGCGTAAAGTGCGTCTCTGGAAAGAGTATGGCCAATGGGATCCCTGGGAATCCTCCTCCACATCCGACATCCAATACACGAGATCCTGCATCGAATTGGCATGCCAAACCGATGGCTAGCGAATGCAATACGTGACGTGTATAAAAGGCTTCGGTATCTTTGCGCGAAATCAGGTTGATCCGCGTGTTCCACTCGAGCAACTTGGGCCCAAAAGCCTCCAATTGCTCCTGCTGTCGCCGGCTCAGGGTGGGAAAATAGCGTATGATCTCTTCCATCTTTCGTTATTTTTTATGTGCCGGGTCGTGGATCAGCATCGAGCACAACTGTTCCCGGGCGCGGTGGATTTGGGTCTTGACCGTTCCCAAAGGCAAACTCAGCTTGTCAGCTATCTCTTCGTACGAAAACTCCCGGACAAAACGCAGCTCGATCAAAGTGCGATACTTGGGGCTCATCCGTTCCATGCAGGCGGCCAGTTGGGTCCCTAACTGGGTGTTGATCATCGTCTCCTCAGGTGTCGGAAGTCCTGATACCGGAATATTGGCCGAAGATCCGTTCCCTGCCTGGTCGATCGATACTAGGTTGTCCCGCATGCGCCGCATGTAGTCGATGAATGTCCGATGAGCGATCGTATAGATCCATTGTCCGAAAGTGTAATCCGGATTGTATTTGTGTAGATAGATGAAAACCTTGATGAAGGTCTCCTGAAGTAAATCGTGCGTATCGTCTATATTCCCCCCAGTTCGTTGCATATAGAGCTGGTAGATCGACGTCCGATACCGGTTGAACAGGTGCTCGAAGGCTGTCGAGTCACCCTCCAAAGCCAACGTAATGAGTTGTTGATCGGTCGCTCCGATGTAATTGGCTATCTCCATATTCCAGGGACCGGTTTGAGATTGCGGCTCAACCATAAGCCAAATTCCGTAAATGGCCCGATTACGTCATAGAGCATGATCGGCCAGAATAAACCTCCTTCGCCGAGCCGCTTGCGAATTCGCCACATCTCGAACTCAACGATGAAGAGCCGCGTGACGATAAGTACGCCGACTCCGATTTGTATCTCCATTGGCGCGGTGGCAAGCAAAATTACTGCCGCTGTGTAAAACAGCAAACGACTGAATAATTCCCATCGAATTCCGTTTTTGACGGCTGTCGGATAAAATTTATATCCATAGGTCCGGAACTTCCGCCGGCGTTGCCACCAGCCGAGGCCTCCCTGTCGATCTTCCCGTACCGTGGCATTCGGGCTGAGAATGATATTCGTATTGTAGCGGGTGGCAATCCGTTGGATAAACAGATCGTCCTCGCCTATATTCATATTCAGATGATTGAACCCTTTGGCTCCGAAATAAAGACTCTTGGTGTATCCTATGTTGTGGCGTGAACCTGCGTACGGTACTCCTCGGATTGCTGAGGAAAGAGAGCGTATGGCACTCCACAGGTTGGTTGTGCGCATGATCCCTCCGGAGAAACCTCGTGTGCGTTCTACCCCGCAATAGCCCAAAACAACGTCACCTGCACAGAATCCACGTGCCATCAGGGCTAACCATTGGCGTGAACCCGGTCGTGATTCGGTTGTCGTAAACAACAAGTGTTCGTATTGTGCGGCTTTGATACCGACATTCAGAGCCAGTTTGTTGTTCAGTGCATAATTGGCGGGTCGCGTCATCCGGGTTGTTTTCAGGTGTGGATAACGTGCTGACAGCAGTGTGAGTTGATCGTTATACTCTTCTGAAGTGTCGATCGTTACCAGAACTACCTCGAATTGTGTATATTCCTGTTCCAATAGTTCCGGAAGTGCTCCTTCAAGGAAAGCATAGTCCTCTTCGACCACCACGATGATTGATACTGGAGGCGGTGTCGGTGATCCGTAAGGTTTGCGGCTGCGGTACGAAGCGATCCGTCCGTATCGTCCGGCGTAATACCATAGCTGTATCCCATAGGTCACTATCGCTATGACGATTAACCAGCGTGTCCATGCCGAATAGTTGGCAATCAAATCGTTGTATATTGTTTCAAACCACTCCACTACGTTGCGAATTTCTCACAAAGCTACGTGATTTTCGCCGAATGCCCAAGCGCGTTCGTCAAAAAAACACTATCTTTGCCCACTACGTTTTGTTATGACTTTTGACCTTCAACATACTGCTCCCGGTACTCGAGCTCGTGCCGGTTTGATTATGACTGATCACGGACCGATCGAAACCCCTATTTTTATGCCAGTGGGTACGGTCGGTAGCGTGAAAGGCATCTTTCATCGAGATTTGAAAAACGAGGCCGGCGCACAGATTATCCTGGCCAATACCTATCATCTCTATCTTCGGCCAGGAACCACAATTCTGGAGCAGGCAGGCGGTATCCACCGTTTCTCTGCTTGGGATCGCCCGGTGTTGACCGATAGCGGCGGGTTTCAGGTTTTCTCGCTCGAGGCCAATCGGAAAATTACCGAAGAGGGATGTCGATTCAGTTCGCACATCGACGGGTCCAAGCATCTGTTTACCCCGGAAAATGTCATCGATACGCAGCGCTCGATCGGTGCCGACATTATGATGGCTTTCGACGAATGTCCTTCGGGAACTGCCGAATATGATTATGCTGCCAAATCGTTGGCGTTGACCAACCGTTGGCTCGAACGTTGTTTTGCCCGTTATCGCCAGACACAACCGAAATATGGGTATTACCAGTCACTGTTCCCTATCGTGCAGGGCTGTACATATCCCGATCTGCGTGAGAAGTCGGCCAGGTTCGTGCAGCAGTTCGGTGCTGACGGTTATGCAATCGGTGGCCTTGCGGTGGGGGAACCGGCTGAGACAATGTATGAAATGATTGAAGTGGTCAATGCCATACTGCCGACGGATAAGCCTCGTTATCTGATGGGGGTCGGTACTCCGGTCAATCTGCTCGAGGCGATCGATCGGGGGGTAGATATGTTCGATTGTGTGATGCCGACGAGAAACGGTAGAAATGGAATGCTCTTTACTTCGGAAGGAGTAATCAACATTAAGAATCTCAAATGGCGCGACGATTTCTCGCCGATTGATCCCATGGGACACTGTTTTGTCGATACGGCATATTCCAAGGCGTATCTACGGCATCTGGTCATCGCGGGCGAAATGTTGGCCGCGCAGATTGCCAGCCTCCATAATGTGGCCTTCTATTTGTGGCTCGTCGCCGAGGCTCGCCGTCACATTCTAGACGGTTCGTTTGCCGAGTGGAAGCCTGTGATGATCGAACGACTCAGCCGTCGTTTATAACTGTGTAAAATGATGAAGATCAAATTCCCTGGAGTTCGTATTCTTGACCGATATATCATGCGTAAGTTCATTGGAACTTATGTCTTCGCCATCATGTTGATCATTATTGTGGTGGTGATTTTTGATGCGGCCGAGAAGGTCGATGACTTCATCGAGAATAAAGCCCCCCTGGCGGCCATCGCATTCCAATACTATCTGAATTTTATCCCTTTTTTCATTAATCAGTTTAGCGGGCTGTTTACGTTCATCGCGGTGATCTTCTTTACCTCAAAGATGGCCTACAATACTGAAATCATTGCCATCCTCTCGAGCGGTGTCAGCTTCAAGCGGCTGATGTGGCCTTATTTCCTTTCTGCGCTGGGAATTACCTTGCTCAGTTTGTCTCTCAACCTGTTCGTGATACCCGCAGCAAATGCGCGCCGACTCAGTTTTGAGGCTAAGTATTTCGACCGGATGAAAAACGTCAAATATGATCAGCATATATATCGGCAATTGACCCCTGGGTCGTTCGTCTATATCCGGGACTTTACGGATGAAGACCATACGGCTACTTTCTTCTCGATAAAACATTATCAGAATGGTGTCATGACCGAAAGTCTCGATGCCGGAAATGTGCATTTTGACCCTGAAACACAGCGTTGGACTGCCAAAGAATATGTAGTGCGCCATTTTAACGGAGAGCAGGAAATTTTTGAGCAGAAAACCATGCTTGACACAATGATCAATCTCGATATTAATGAGTTGGGTAAGGTGGAAGAGCTGGTAAAGACCATGAATGTGTTTGAACTCTCGGATTTTATCGATCAACAGCGTGAAAAGGGGTCCGATATGATTTCCGTGTTTGAGGTCGAAAAGCACGGTCGTTTTGCATTCCCTGCTGCTACTTTTATTCTGACCTTGATCGGCGTCTCTCTCTCTGCTCGAAAAGTTCGGGGTGGTACCGGCTTGCACATAGGTATAGGTATAGGACTCTGTTTTTCCTATATTCTGGTAAGCAAATTTGCTGAGGAGTTCGCAAAAGGAGGCGTTTTACCTGCGGCCGTTTCAGTATGGCTGCCCAATCTGCTTTATCTCCTCATCGCGTTGTATTTGTACCGAAAAGCGCCTAAGTAATAGGTAGAATTGACTGTTTAGTGGATCTGTTTCCCTCCGGGGGAAATCAGTGTGGAGATGCCGATTTTGAACGAATCGCGGCTCTCTTCTGTTCAGGTTTAATCGTGTAATAAGTTGTGCTCGCGAAAACTGAAACTTTCGCTTGGTGACACGATAATATGGTCGAGAAGAACGATATTGAAGAGTGTCGTAGCTTCGGCCAATTTTGAGGTTAACTGCCTGTCCTCATCGCTCGGCACCGGATTGCCTGAGGGATGATTGTGAACGACAATGAGTCCCGTTGCCAAAAGTTCGATAGCTCGCTTTAAAATCAGTTTGGGATCGACGACTGTCCCCGTAACCCCGCCTTGGCTTATGCGCGTGCGATCGAGGATGCGGTTGCTGTTGTTTAAATAGAGAGCCCAAAACTCTTCGTGCCCGAGATGCCCGATCAGTGGACGGAACAGTTCGACTACGTCTGCACTGCTTCCTATGCTCGATTGGCGCATCGATTCGTCACTGCGTAAGCGCCGTCCCAATTCGAGTGCCGAGGCTATAATGGCTGCTCGGGTGATGCCGATTCCTTCCGCTGAGCGTAAATGCGGAAGCGCGGACCGTGACATCTGTACCAGACTGTGATCGTAACGGGCAAGTAGTCGCTCGCTCAGTTCGATTGCGCTGAGGTCGGCTGTGCCTTCACGTATCACGATGCTCAATAACTCAGCATCGCTCAATGACCCAACGCCACGCGCGATCAACTTTTCACGTACCTGTTTGTCTTTGTCGTGACGTCCCATAGCTGATTATGTCTCGATGCGGTCTGAAATGTAGGATTGTGCCTCGTCCGGTAACATGACGGCTGTCGCTGCCGATGCGTGTTGTTCCGCCTCTTTCTTGGATTCGCCCTCACCACTGCTATACTTTATCCCATCAATCAAAACAGTCGATGCGAAATGTGGATTTTGGGCTGTCGTATGTTCGCTTGGAACAGTCTCGAAATGGATGTCTCTTTTATTCTTTTGACACCATTCGATCAGGCGGCTTTTGTAATCGGTTTCGGCTTCGGTTAGAGTCGTTAAATCAATGTGTTGAGGAAATATACGGTTAATAATCAGTCGATTGATATAATCGTATCCTTTATCCAGATATATCGCCCCGACCATCGCCTCGAATGCGTCGCCCAGAAGATGTTTTTGGGTGTAATTGATTCCTGTCTGCGAAATAATATAACGATCTAACCCCAAATCCATGGCCAACTGGTTGAGGGTATGGCGACTTACCAGTTTCGACCGCAGTTGGGTCAGAAAACCTTCTCCTCGATCCGGAAACTCGATAAACAGATAATCCGATACGATCGATTCCAAGATTGCATCGCCCAAAAACTCCAGCCGCTCGTTATTGATCGGAAGTCCTCCCGGTAAAAAGAGCGAAGCTGACCTGTGTATTAAGGCCAGCTTATATAGCTCTATATTGTTCGGGTATAGACCGAAAATGCGATCCATTGCCCGATAGTACTCCTTATCTTTGCCAAAATGCAATCGCAATGGCCGGAGCAAGCGGGTAAACACGATATAACTCTTTTTTAGATCTTTTTAAGGATGACTGTGGAGTTGTGACCACCGAAACCGAACGTATTGCTCAAGGCGTAGTTAACTTCCTTGTACTGCGCTTTGTTTAAAGTCAGGTTCAACTTCGGATCGATCTTCGGGTCAAGTTCTTCCACATTGATCGTCGGCGCGATGATACCCTTGTCAATTGCCATAATACATGCAAGTGCTTCAATAGCTCCTGCTGCTCCCAGCAAGTGGCCTGTCATCGATTTGGTAGAATTGATATTCATCTTATATGCATGATCTCCGAAAGTGGCCAGCAAACCGTTGATTTCGGCGATGTCGCCCACTGGGGTCGAGGTACCGTGGGTATTGACCAAGTCGATTTGTTCTGCCGTAATACCTGCATCCTTAAGGGCATGGCGCATAGCGAATTTAGCTCCTTTCCCTTCAGGGTGTGGTGCGGTCAGGTGATATGCATCCGCACTCATGCCACCACCGGCTACTTCCGCATAGATCTTAGCTCCGCGGGCTTTGGCATGTTCGTATTCTTCGAGCAACAGTGCGCCTGCGCCTTCCCCGATTACAAATCCGTCGCGATTTACATCAAATGGTCGAGATGCTTTTTGAGGATCGTCATTGCGGGTCGACAGTGCCTGCATTGAATTGAAACCTCCTACTCCCGGAGGATTTACGGCGGCTTCCGATCCACCGGTCATGATGATGTCGGCTTTCCCCCAACGGATCAGGTTCATCGCATCGATCATCGCATGATTCGACGACGCACAAGCTGAGACGGTACAGTAATTCGGCCCCATGAATCCGTATTTCATCGATATGTGTCCTGCTGCCAAGTCGGCAATCATCTTGGGAATGAAGAACGGACTGTAACGTGGAATAAAGCCTCCTTCAACGTAACTCTTTACTTCTTCATAAAAAGTTTCAAGACCGCCGATTCCCGATGCCCAGATTACGCCTGCCATCTCAACATCGACCTTCTCGAGGTCGAGGCCCGAATCTTTGATGGCCTGATCAGCTGCAATCAGCGCGTACTGCGTATACAAATCGTATTTACGCAATTCCTTGCGATCGAAATATGCGGTCGGATTGTACCCTTTCAGTTCGCAGGCAAACTTCGTTTTGAAATTCGTGGCGTCGAAATGAGTGATCGGAGCTGCACCGCTGACACCTTGTTCTAGGTTTGAAAAATATTCTTCGATATTGTTTCCCAGCGGATTGATAGTTCCTATCCCTGTGACTACTACTCTTCTTGGTGACATAAACAGAAATTTGTATGTATGAAACTGTCTTTGCCTGTAAACAGAAAACTGTCTAAGACTTTATAGAACCAGTGAGGCTTTCTTATAAAGTTTTAGACAGTTTCAAAATGTAAACAGCATTATTTCTTCGCCTCGATGTAAGAGATCGCGTCACCTACTGTGGTGATCTTTTCTGCGTCTTCGTCGGGAATCGAAATTTCAAACTCTTTTTCGAATTCCATGATCAACTCAACGGTGTCGAGCGAGTCTGCTCCAAGATCGTTGGTGAAGCTGGCTGCGGGTACAACTTCGGCTGCATCAACGCCCAACTTGTCGACGATGATTTCGACTACTTTAGAAGAAACTTCTGACATGATTTCAATAGTTTTAGTTTAACATTCTGTCCTGTTTGTCCGTAAAAATAACTTCCTCTCGGAAGACAATTTTTGACAAAAGTAATATATTTTCCATTATTTTTGGCATCTGTTCTTCTTTTTTTCCGCTTTATTGTAAATTAGAATTGCGTAAATTATTGATTATGAAAAATATAGCTGTTTTTGCTTCCGGCTCGGGTACGAACGCGGAAAACATTATTCGACACTTTGCCGGGTCTGATGTGGCGCGTGTCGCTCTTTTACTCTCCAACAATCCAGAGGCTTATGCTCTTGTGAGGGCGGAACGGTTGGGCGTCCCCACGGCTGTCTTTTCTCGTGTCGAATTCGGTCCAGGTGCCCGGGTGGACGAATTGTTAGCACAATATAAAATTGACTATATTGTGTTAGCTGGATTTTTGTGGCTCGTGCCTTCTGCGCTTACCGCTCGTTATCGTGGGCGGATCGTAAATATTCATCCGGCTCTGTTGCCTAGTTATGGTGGTAAAGGTATGTATGGTATGAGGGTACATGAGGCGGTTGTCGCAGCCGGTGAACGTGAATCGGGGATTACGATCCATCATGTCAATGAGGTGTATGACAGTGGTGATATTATCGCACAGTATCGGGTCGCGATCGAACCGACCGATACGCCTGATGATGTGGCAACCAAGGTCCATGCGTTGGAATATCGATATTTTCCGACCATCATTGAACAGGAAATCAAAAAATTGTAAAGTTCTATGAGACTGTTGTTGATCAGTAATTCGACCAATGCTGGTGAACCCTATCTGCAGTATCCGATGCCTCGTATCGGTGAGTTCCTTGCTGGAGTGAGTGAGGTGGTGTTTGTTCCCTATGCCGCCGTGACTTTTTCGTATGACGAGTATGAAAAACGTGTGCAGGCACGTTTCGATGAACTCGGTATTCGGGTTCGTTCTCTGCATAAAGAGACTGATCCTGTTGCGACAGTCCGGAGTGCACAGGCCGTCGTTGTGGGTGGCGGAAACACGTTCCATCTGGTGAAAATGATGCAGGAACAGGGGCTGATCGATGCGATCCGTGCTCGGGTATTGGATGGGGTACCCTATGTCGGTTGGAGTGCGGGCAGCAATGTGGCGTGCCCTACTCTCTGTACAACTAACGATATGCCGATTGTCGAGCCCTGTTCATTCCGAACCATTGGGTTGGTTCCGTTTCAGATCAACCCGCATTATCTTGACGCCCATCCTGACGGCCATGCTGGCGAAACCCGGGAGCAACGTATCGAAGAGTTTATTGTTGCGAATCCGGAGGTCTATGTCGTGGGATTGCGCGAAGGGTGTATGTTGCAGATCGAAACTGGACAACTGACGTTGATCGGTGAGCGTCCGATGCGGGTGTTTCGGGCTGGGCAAGCGCCGCGGGAGGTGACAGCATCCGACGATTTGGGTTTCTTGATGCGGTGATATCATGACTGTCGAGTGGCAAATCGGTCTCCGGGGTGAAGAACTTGCTGTACGTCATCTGGAAGGGCTCGGGTTTCGGATCCTTGACCGTAATTGGCGGGCAGGACGGTATGAGCTCGATATTGTAGCTGAGAAAGAGGGTGTATTGCATGTGGTGGAGGTTAAAACCCGTCGGGCGGGAGGTCTTACCCGACCTGAGGAGGCGATTACTCCGGCCAAGTTCCGTGCTTTGGAGCGGGCTGCCTCTTTATATATAGAGAGGTATGGTCTCGATATGGAGGTGCAGTTCGATTTGGTGGCGGTTGACTGTTTCCCGAATGGCGATCAGGTGCGGTATCTGCCCGACGCAATGCTTCCATGTTGGTAATAAGAGGTTGCCGAGAAACGCTCAGAGAATTATTTTGTTGGCGTATTTCGCTACATGGCAAAATGTTTGGATTGTAGTGTGACGGAACACCATGCTTTATGGGGATAAGTTTTGCAAATTCTTAAAAATGTACTATCTTCACAGTAGAATTAAACTCTCATGGCTATGTACGATCTATTGACAGCTTGTCCGTTGTTCAGGGGCTTGACCTCGGACCAGATCAAAGCGTTGCTCGAATCTCCAGATAACTATACTGTTACTCGTTATCTCCCCGGTGAACAGATTGCGCGTCGCGATACCGCTTATTCCGGTTTGATGATCGTGCTGCAGGGGAAAGTGTGCGGACGTATGACCGATCCGCATGGTAAACAGCTCGTGGTCGATACGCTCGAGGCTCCTCAGTTGATCGCTCCGGCTTTCCTGTTCGGCGGATACAACCGTTTGCCGATCGATATTGTGGCAGAAACTGAAACCCAAATCATGACCCTGCACCGTGGATTCGTGTTCGAAATGATGCAGGAAAATGTGTTGATTCTTTCGAATTTCATCGATATCATCTCCAATCGGGCCAACGTTTGGTCGAAAAAAATCTATTTCCTTTCGTTCAAATCGCTCAAACAGAAGGTCGCTCTTTATCTGCTCGATCATTCGAGTGAGGTCAATCCCGTGGTACCGATCCCTGATATCCGTGAAATTGCCGAGTATTTCGAGGCTACGCGAACTTCTTTGACCACCGTGCTCGATGATTTGCAAAAGAAACACCTCATCAACTACGATGAGAATAATATCACGGTGCTCAATCGAACGGCACTGAATGATCTGCTCAAGTAAGCCGATAGGAATGGGGTGTCTCTATAATCTGGGTATTGGTGTCATGCAGGCGGGCATTCGTGTGATGGCCCCCTTTAAGAATAAAGCGCGTCAGTGGGTGGAGGGTCGACGGGACGTGTTGCGTCGACTTGCCGATACGGTCGGACGGGACGAGCGACCAGTCGCGTGGTTTCACGCCGCTTCGCTCGGTGAGTTCGAACAGGGACGTCCGGTAATAGAGGCGTTGCGCGAACAACACCCCGAGTATTGTATACTGGTGACGTTCTTCTCTCCGTCAGGGTATGAGGTCCGGAAAAATTATGCTGGGGCCGATTATATATTCTATCTGCCGGCAGACACCCCGAAAAATGCCCGTAAGTTTATTGAAATTGTTCGCCCTCGGCTGGCCTTTTTTATCAAATACGAATTTTGGCTTAACTATCTCGCCGAATTACGAAAAACCGATTGCCGGACTTTCGTCATCTCGGCGATTTTTCGACCCGATGCGGTCTTTTTCAAATGGTATGGCGGGCAATTCCGTAGGGCCCTGCTCTCTTTCGAGAGGCTCTTCGTGCAAAATGCTGAATCTCAGACTTTGTTGCGCACCATAGGGGTTGAGGCTGTTACGGTTGCCGGAGATACCCGTTTCGATCGCGTATTCCAGATCGCATCGGCTGCCCGGGAACTTGAATTGATCCGTGCTTTTGCCGGTGACGGTCGCGTGATGGTGTGCGGTAGTACCTGGCCGCCCGATGAAGAGTTGTTGCTGGGACTGATCGCCGATTTCCCTGCCGTGAAGTTTATTATCGCCCCGCACGAGATCGTGCCTGCGCGGATCGAACGGTTGATCGAACGTTCCGCACGCAAGGCTGTTCGATATACACAGCTGGGTGGATCCGCAGATTTGGAGGGCGCTGATGTGTTGATTGTCGATACGATCGGTATCCTGTCGTCAGTATATCGGTATGGTACTTACGCCTATATCGGAGGCGGGTTCGGTGTGGGGATTCATAATATCCTCGAAGCGGCAACTTTCGGGTTGCCATTGGCTTTCGGCCCTAATTACCGAAAATTTCAGGAGGCTTGCGATCTCGTCGCTCTCGGTGGTGCCGTTTCCGTCGAGACGCATGAGGCTCTTCGTGATTGGCTCAAAGCTTTGGAAAACGATGCTGCATTACGTGAGCGTACGGCCCATGTATGTGCCGATTATGTCGCAACACACCGTGGAGCAACCGAAATTATTCTCGGTAAAATTGCCCTATAGCCTCCTTTTGTGGTAGTTACTGAGAAATTTATTGCGATTTTTTTTGTCGGGTCCGCAAAAAGATATACCTTTGCGCCACGCTTCGCGAGTATCCGGTAAGGCGGATCTCCATCGAAGTATTACGAATTTAAATTCAAAACAATGAGCTATTTAACACCTGAAAAGAAACAGGAGCTTTTCGCACAGTACGGAACGTCTAATACGGACACCGGTTCTCCTGAGAGCCAGATCGCCCTATTTTCTTACCGTATCAGCCACCTTACGGAACACCTGAAGAAAAACCGTCACGATTTCGGTACGCAACGCGCTTTGTTGCGTCTGGTCGGTAAACGCCGCCGTCTTCTGGAGTATCTTAAACGTGATGATATCGAACGGTACAGAGCTATTATCAAGGCGCTGAATCTGAGAAAATAGACGTTTTTCAGCAGAAAAACACCGTAAAAAGGCAATTTTTAACTAAATTGCCTTTTTTCTTCATTTTAGGTTATGAAAATTTATTACCTTGCACGACATTTAGAGAATTTGAAATATGTATAATGCGACACAAAAGGTGATCATGCTCGGAGGTGACCGGGAGGTGATCATCGAAACTGGTAAACTGGCCAAACAGGCCGACGGATCGGTCGTCGTAAAACAAGGCGACACGATGTTGCTGGCCACCGTGGTGGCTGCAAAAGAGGCTAAACCCGATTGTGATTTCATGCCCCTTCAGGTTGATTACAAAGAAAAATATGCGGCTGCAGGTCGTTATCCCGGTGGTTTCCTCAAACGAGAAGCACGTCCAAATGATAGCGAAATCCTTGTGGCTCGTCTTATCGACCGCGCACTGCGCCCTCTTTTCCCGGCAGATTACCACGCTGAGGTGTTTGTAACCGTAAACCTGATCTCGGCGGATAAGGATATTCAACCGGATGCCTTGGCTGGACTTGCTGCATCGGCTGCATTGGCTGTTTCTGATATTCCTTTCGGTGGCCCGATTTCTGAAGTACGTGTCGCACGCATCGATGGTAAGTTTGTGATCAATCCGCTTTTCTCGCAGATGGAGAATTGCGATCTGGATATCATGGTGGCCGGTACCCTTGATAACATTATGATGGTTGAAGGGGAAATGAAAGAAGTTTCTGAGGCCGATATGCTCGATGCGATCAAATTTGCCCATGAAGAGATCAAGAAACATTGCCAGGTGCAAATCGAACTGAGCAAAGAACTCGGTAAGGACGTTAAACGGACCTATTGCCACGAGACCAATGACGAAGAGTTGCGTCAGCTTATTATTAAGGAGACATATGATAAAGCATATGCCGTGGCTAAGGGCGCAACGTCGAAGCATGAACGCATGGATCAGTTCGATGCCATCGAAGCAGAGTTCTGTACCCGGTATACCGAAGAAGAATTGGCTGAGAAACTCCCGCTGATCAAGAAATATTTCCATGACGACGTGCTGAAAAAGGCGATGCGAAACATGATCCTTGATGAAGGGATTCGTCTCGACGGACGTAAAACCACGGAAATCCGTCCGATCTGGTGTGAGGTGGGTTATTTGCCTGCTGCCCACGGTTCGGCAATCTTTACCCGCGGTGAAACCCAGGCGCTCGCCAGTGTTACACTCGGTACAAAACTCGATGAGAAACAAAAAGACGAAGTATTGGTGCAAGGAACTGAACAGTTCGTGCTCCATTATAATTTCCCGCCTTTCTCGACCGGCGAGGCTAAAGCCGCTCGCGGACTTTCGCGCCGTGAAATCGGTCACGGAAATTTGGCTTGGCGTGCACTCAAACCTATGGTGCCGGTAGGTGACGAAAATCCGTATGCTGTTCGTGTCGTGTCGGATATTCTCGAATCGAACGGTTCCTCCTCGATGGCTACGGTATGTGCCGGTACGCTGGCGTTGATGGATTCAGGTCTGAAAATGAAAAAACATGTGTCAGGTATTGCCATGGGGTTGATCACTGATACTGCTACCGGAAAATATGCCGTGCTGTCCGATATCCTCGGCGATGAAGATCACTTGGGCGATATGGACTTTAAAGTTACCGGTACGCGTGATGGTATCACCGCAACGCAGATGGATATCAAGGTCGACGGGCTTTCGTATGAAGTGTTGGCAAAAGCGCTCGAACAGGCTAAACAGGGTCGTCTCTATATTCTCGATAAGTTGGTTGAAACGATCGCTGAACCTCGTGCCGATTTCCGTCCCTTCGTGCCTCGCCTCGTACAAATCACAATCCCTGGTGAGTTTATCGGTGCCGTGATCGGCCCGGGTGGTAAAGTGATTCAAGATATTCAGAAAACTACCGGTACGACCATCACAATCACTGAGGCCGATAATAAAGGTGTGGTTGATATTTTCGGAGAAAATAAGGAGGCCCTAGATGCTGCTTTGGCTCGTATTAAAGCCATTACTGCAACTCCTGAAGTGGGTGAAGTCTACAAAGGAAAAGTGAAATCTATCGTTGCATTCGGTGCGTTCGTCGAGATCCTGCCCGGTAAGGATGGTTTGCTTCACATTTCCGAGATCGATCACAAACGGTTTGAAAATATGGAACAAACCGGTATCAAAGAGGGAGATACGTTGGAGGTGAAACTCATCGGGGTGGATCCTAAAACCGGTAAAATCAAACTTTCTCGTAAAGCGCTGATCAAAAAAGAATAGTGGCACATATTTTGACGCATACCGACTGTCAATAAGCCTCTTCGAAGGTGCGGATTATTTTTTTGACAGATGTTGCAGAATATTAAAATATATTCTTAAATTTGTCGGTACTACGCATTTAACGACGAAACAAGAGATAAATTATATTTAAATTAACTTAATGATTTGACTATGAAAAGGTTCGTAAAGGCAAGTATGGTTCTTGCTACTTTGGCATTACTCCTTTCGAGTTGTAATTGCTACAACAGAATGTTAAAAAAAGTGGACCGGGTCAAGATAACTTCTACGCCCGAAGTCCTCACCTTGAAAGGTAGCAACGTAACTGCTGACCTTAAAGTCGAATTCCCGCCAAAATATTTCGATGAAATGGCCGTACTGAAAATCACTCCGGTATTGGTTTACGAAGGCGGTGAAATTGCTGGTACTCCTAAATTCGTGCAGGGTTCTAGCGTGAAAGACAACTATACGGTGATTTCGTGGAAAGAAGGCGGTTCATATACGCAGACAGTTACTTTCCCCTATACTCCGGATGCACGTCTCGCTACTCTCGAATTGCGTATCGATTCGAAATGTGCAAACAAATGCAAAAAGAAATTCAAAGAATTCGTGCCTTTTGCTGCTGTCCCCGCTGCCCAGGGTGTAAGCACTGTTCAGTTGCTGGCTGACAATTTGGCATATCTCTCGCTGATGGATCATAACTACAAACGTGTGGTTACTGAGACCGAAACAGCTGACATCATGTTCTTGATCAACAAAGCTGATGTCCGCAAAAATCAGTTGACCACTGAACAACTCAAGGCTTTCGAAGATTTCGTAAAAGAATATTCGAATAAAGACCGTGCAAAACTCGGTAATGTATTTGCTAACGGTTATGCTTCGCCTGATGGTCCTGTGAAATTCAACGACGAACTGTCAAAGAAACGTGGTGAAAATGCAAAAGATGCTGTCAGCGAACAACTCAAAGATCTTAACCTGAATTATGATGTCGCTGCTTACGGTGAAGACTGGGAAGGCTTCAAAGAACTCGTAGAAGCTTCTGATATCAAAGATAAAGATTTGATCCTTCAGGTGCTGGCAATGTATAGCAACCCTGTTCAACGTGACCAAGAGATTAAGAACATGTCTTCTGTATTCGAAGTATTGGCAGAAGAAATTCTCCCGCAGTTGCGTCGTACTGTAATGGTTGCTAATGTGGATATCGAAGGTTTGACCGATGCCGAATTGAAAGCTGCAGTAAACGGTGGCAAACTCAACGACTTGAATGAGCAACAAATGCTCTACGTTGCTACCCTCTTCGAAGATGGTGCTACTAAAGTGAAAATTTATCAGGCTGCTGCAAACAAATTCCAATCGGCAAATGCTTACAACAATTTGGGCGTAGCATTGGCTCAGAACGGTCAGTTGGCTGATGCTAAACGTGCTTTCTCACAGGCAGCTGCTAAATCATCTGATCCTGCTATCACTAGCAACCAAGGTGCTGTAGCTCTCGCTGAAGGTAATGTGGCTGAAGCTAAAAAACTCTTGTCTGCACTCAATACTCCTGATGCAAATGCCAACAAAGGTCTCGTTGCTTTGGCTGAGGGTAACTACACTGAGGCTGTGAAAACCCTGAAAGGTTATAACTTGGCTGTGGCTGAAGTTTTGAACGGTAACTTGGCGAAGGCTTCTTCTGCTCTCGCTGGTGACAACAGTGCTGATGCTGATTATCTGAAAGCTGTCATTGCAATGCGTCAGGGTGATTCGAACGCTGCCATCGCAAACTTGAAGAGCGCTTGTGCTAAAGATCCTTCGTTGAAGGAACAAGCTAAGACTGATGTTGAATTTGCTAAGATCTTCGGTTCTGCTGAATTCTTGGCTCTGTAAACAGAAGAAATTTATATAGGAAAGGGATGCCCGTTGGGCGTCCCTTTCTTTTTTATACTATATTGGTTCATATATTACATTGTGCGTTATCCTAAAATTTGGATGTGTTGAAGTGATGGACATATGAAGAGTAGTTGGGTAAGTTGTGTATTAATTTGCATATTTATGAGTTATTATTGGTGATACGCTTAGTTGCGATATGAGAAAAATTTACGATCTTTGTTTGAAACTATAGGCTATGGAATACCTTAAGATGTTAAAAGAATTGGAGGCGGATTGTCGGCCCTCTGCGGTTGAAAATCTTGTGGCGAAAGCACGTGCATTAGCTGAACGGAATCAGAATCCGGAAGTTTATTGCCAATGTTTTGCTTGTCTCGATCTTACTTCTCTGCGTGAAACAGATAATGAGGATTCGATCGCTACGTTTGCTCGCAAAGCTGCCCAATGTGCGACATCTTTTTCGAATATTCCCGAAGTGGCTTCTCTGTGTGTATACCCTATTTTTGTCGATGCGGCCGGATTGGCCTTGGGTGATTCCAATATCGCCGTAACAAGTGTAGCTGGTGGATTTCCTGCGTCGCAGACCTATCTGGAGGTTAAAATGCTTGAATTGGCTATGTCTCTTGAGAATGGTGCCGATGAAGTGGATGTGGTGATGAGTGTCGGACAGTTCTTGAGTGGAAATTATGAAGCGATGGCCAGTGAATTGCAGATGCTGCGAGATGAAGCAGGAGAGGATACTACGCTGAAGGTGATTATTGAATCGGGAGTCCTGCGTGAGCCTGCATTGATCCGCCGAGCCTCGTTGTTGGTGATGGAGGCCGGAGCAGATTTCGTGAAAACATCGACAGGGAAAACAGCTGTATCAGCTACTCCTGAAGCGGCTGCCGTGATGTGTGTCGCGATCAGCGATTTTTATCGTAAAACGGGCCGAAAAGTGGGTTTCAAAGCCGCTGGAGGAATCTCGTCGCCAGCTGATGCAGTATTATACTATTCGATTGTGCAGTCGATCCTTGGTGAAGAGTGGCTCAATCCGTCGCTTTTCCGTATCGGTGCAAGCTCGTTGGCCAATAATTTGCTGTCAGAACTTGAAGGACGTCCGATTACTTATTTTTAACGGGGTTTTCCTTTTAATTTAATACAAAATGCGCAGCCTCTTCTAAGGCCGCGCATTTTGTTGTATGATGAATCTTTAGTGTGTCGGATTTTTTTCGCGGTAGATCCAAAGATCGGGGCTCGTTTTCAATAATTGCTGCAAACGATGAGAGGCTCGTTGTTCGGAATCAGACCGGTAAATGCTGACGATAATTTTACCGTTGGGCATGTATACCTTCGCATAAGGAACCGTATCGGCAATTTGCTTTTGGGCCTCGATGAACCGGTTGGCGTTCTCTTCCGTGCTGAATACGCCTGCAACAATGTGGAAAATACCGCGACGTGATGTCTCGGCCATACGTATGGCGGTCGTATCCGAATATGGGGGGGATTGGACGGACTGGGATCGTTGATCTTTCTTGTCCCCGGATGTGATGATCGTCGTATCTGTTTGCCGGATCAGTGTGTCTGATTGTGCGGTATGTGCCTCAGCTCGGGTCGCCGTATCGATTTTTGTAGGATTGGGTGTCGAAGAGACGGTTTGGGTAATTAAGCGTGTTGTGTTCTCGGGAACTTCATCCTGGGTAGTTCCGAAATAATAGTAACTCCCTCCGGCAATCGCTATTGTGGCGATGGAGAGAGCGGTGATAACAACGCCATGTTTTCTACGATACGGCAATTTAACGGGTTGTTTCCCTGTCGGATTCAATAGAGAGTCGAGTCGTGATGATGGTTCGAATTTGCCGTTTCGGATAATTCCGGTATTCGGAATAGTGATTTCGTTTTCATGGAGCGTGGCGTTACGCCAAGCTTCGTATTGGACTGCTGCTTCCTGGGCTGAACAGCCTGTCTCTCGAGCGATGAGTATCTTCATCGATTCGCAGCCGGCCAATTCCTGTGTTGAGAATACTACACGGTTGATCGGTGGAATAAGTCGTGTCCTGTGTGGGCGGACAACAGAGGTCTGCGTGACCCGTAACGACCCTATGCCCGGTAGGTTGATCCGTCCGTGGCGTGCCAATGTGTTGAACAGAATAGCCGATACGGTATCCATGGAGTCTATTTTTTTGCTGGTACGGCAGGTTTATGGCGTAAGGCCCATATGAGAATCACTATCCCGGCCAAGATAAATGGAATGCTAAGTATTTGTCCCATATATAGCGACATACCTACCTCAAAATCTTCTTGTGGATTCTTGATGAATTCAATAAAGAAGCGTGCCGTGAACAACAAAATCAAAAATACTCCGAATATCAATCCTGGTCGTTTGCGGGCAAGATCTTTCTTATAATACATCCACATCAACAGTACAAAGATCGCGATATAGGCCAAAGCTTCATAGATTTGTGTCGGATGTGCAGGCATCGATCCCGATCCCCCCTCGGCTACGGGTAGGTACCATGCTGCATCCCTCACAAAGTTGAAACCCCATGGCAGTGTGGTGACTGTTCCGTAAATCTCTGAATTGAGGAGGTTACCAAAACGAACAAAAGCTCCGCCGATCGAAACCGGAAGAGTGATGCGATCCAACGACCATATATATGGCATCTTATTTTTTCGTGAAAAAAGCCATAACCCAATCAATAGCCCAATAGCTGCACCGTGACTTGCCAATCCGCCCTGTCGGAGGTTCAGAATCTCGATCGGATGACTCAGATAATATCCGGGTTCATAAAACAAACAGTGTCCCAAACGGGCCCCGATGATTGTGGAAAGGGTGCCGAACCAAAAAATCGAATCGAACATCTTTTCTTGGTAACCTTCCCGTTTGATCATATTTATAAACAGGATCATTCCGACGCCAAACGTGAGCGCCCAAAGCAACCCGTAATAGCGTATCTCGAAAGAACCCACTGAAAAAAATACGGGATCGACGTTCCAAGTCACAAATAACAGATGAAAGTTCATGCTGATTGCAGTTTATCGTTAGCGTAGCATATGAACGGATCATTAGGTCCGTCGACAAAGATACGAAATATTTGTAACGACCGTCATGTGTCCTATAAAAACCAGAGCGTCGTGGTGTGGCGGAATGCAGGTCAATTATGCCGTAAGGAATTATGTGGTGAATTTATAAGGTAGGAATAGAGATACAGGGTCATCCGTGAGATAGCGGAAAAGGGACGGTTGATTTTGCTGATGGGGTTTGGTATGACAGTGTATATTTCCTGTGTTCCTGTTGTGGCTTTTTTTTAGGTTTTTGAAAGCCGGAATCAGATACCTTTGGAGCGTTGAGGTGTGTGGAGAGACATCAATTAATCCGATGTATTATGTATGGATGATGGCAGGCTAGGGGGTTTTGGAATTGCCAAGTTTTGTAATTGTGACGTCTGGATGTATCTCTCAACGTAAGCGATTGCGTTCGAAATGTGGCCCGACTCTGAATCGGAAAAATAATGCCGAGATAACGGTCAGGCATGCGCCGAATAAATAGGCGTGATCGAATGTGGTGATTTGTCCGATGTATCCTCCTGCAAGGAGTCCGGCTCCGATACCCACATCCCATGAGGTCAGATAGGTCGATGTGGCTGTGCCTCGTTGGTTATTGGGGGCTAGATTAACAAACAGGGTATTAAAGGCAGGGAACATTGTACCGAAACCAACACCCAGTAGAAAAGCGATGCCGAAAAAGACGAAACGTCCGACTGTCGCATCCCATCCCATCAACCATTTGCAACCGGAAAGTATGAAAAAGCAGGCACATACCAGATAAATGCCCAGGGAGATGACGGTCACGATACGGCCTTTGTCGACCTGGCGGCCCGAGAAAATACGGGATACGGCCATGCCCACAGCCATGAGTGTGAAAAATAAACCGGTCCCGCTGGTGATCCCGATTTGATGAGCGTACATTGCTACATATGTGGTGGTCATACCATAAGGGATGGACAACATGAGCAGATCGATACCCGCCGGAATCCCTTTGAGTAAAATAAAACGGTCGAGAGAAATCGGTTCGCGTTTGACTGGGGCCTTAACCGGTGCTTTGACCAGATTGGCGAAAATAAATCCCAGTGTACACGATGTCAGTGCACATATGAATAGAATGTCGAAACCCACTCCCCCGTCATGCAGGAACAGTCCGACCATTGGTCCTACTGACATGGCGGTATTGTTGGCCAGACCATAATAACCTAGCCCTTCCCCTCGGCGTGACGACGGCATGATGTCAATCACGACCGTATTACCCGATACGGTTACCGTCCCGAATGCTATACCATGTATCACGCGAAGAATCGTGAAGAGCGTCAAGGTGCCTGCCAGCAGATAGCCGGCGAATATGCTCGTGAAAATAAAATAGGCCAACAGGTATAATGGTTTCCGGGCAAAGGTGTCAAGCAGGTAGCCCGAAAATGGTCGGACTGTCAGAGCCGCGATCGTATAACACGATAAGACAACTCCTACCGTGGCATGTCCCGTATGAAAAACTTCAGTCAGGTAGAATGGTAGTACGGGCATGAGAAGGTAGAACCCGAAATATAACAGGAAGTTCGCCGCAAGGATGTAGCAATAGCTGGGGGTGACGAGACGTTCTTTATCCATACGTTAATTTTCGGCAAAGATACGATATTTTATTGGCCCGGCACTCTCCAGTGGGGATGATTAAGCCTTCGGTTTTGCTGGAAGTGTGAGATAAAATGATGCTCCCAGAATGATCGGGAAGACATGACGATTAGTTTTTCGGATTTTATAATATCTTTGTATGGTGTTCGTTTAAATGATTGTCTGGCCTGGAAACGCGCATTGTGTGTGGGCTCGTATGTCAAATAACGAATGTTTGTCGATCCATCAAAAAATTTCATATAATGAGTGAAGTGATCAATATCAAAGAGCTGAATGAACGCATCGAACGCGAAAGTGTATTTGTCGATACGCTCAATATGGAGATGGGCAAAGTGATTGTCGGACAGAAACATCTGATCGATACATTGTTGATCGGACTGCTGTCGAACGGCCATATCTTGCTCGAAGGTGTGCCCGGTTTGGCAAAAACCTTGGCCATCACGACGCTTTCTCAAGCTGTAGATGCTAAATTCAGCCGTATCCAGTTCACCCCTGATTTGCTGCCGGCCGATTTGATCGGTACCCTCATCTATTCGCAGAAAACAGAAGAGTTTACCGTCAAAAAAGGTCCTGTATTTGCAAACTTCGTGCTGGCCGATGAAATTAACCGTTCACCGGCTAAAGTCCAGAGCGCTTTGCTCGAGGCCATGCAGGAGCGTCAGGTGACAATCGGAGAGAATACCTATAAACTCCCCGAACCGTTCCTCGTGCTCGCAACGCAGAACCCGCTCGAGCAAGAGGGTACCTATCCGCTGCCTGAAGCTCAGGTCGACCGTTTCATGCTCAAGGCACGAATCACATATCCCAAAAAACAGGAAGAACGGGATATCGTCAGAATGAATATGCTGGGTACGGGAATGCCAAAGCCTAACAAAGTGATTTCGCCTGAAGATATTGTTAAGGCGCGTGCCGTTGTGAGCGATGTATATATGGACGAAAAAATCGAGAAATATATCGTCGATATCATTTTCGCAACCCGTGAACCTCAGGAGTATAATCTGAGTAATCTCGCGCCGTTGATCAGTTACGGTGGATCGCCTCGTGCAAGCATCTCTTTGGCCAAAGCGGCTAAGGCATATGCGTTCATCAAACGCCGGGGATATGTGATCCCCGAAGACGTGCGTGCCGTATGCCACGACGTATTGCGCCATCGTATCGGCCTGACTTATGAAGCCGAAGCCGAGAACATTACAACTGAAGAGATTATCACCGATATTCTCAATAACGTTGAAGTGCCCTAATCAAAGGGGGGCGGCTTGTGCTATGAATCGGGGTGTAGATCCTAGGGATACGATCTTGTCCCCTAAATCCGTGCAAGGTTATGGAGAGCAGTAACGACATATTGAAAAAAGTCCGTAAGATCGAAATCAAAACTCGTGGCCTGAGTAATGATATTTTCGCCGGAAAGTACCATAGTGCCTTTAAAGGTCGTGGTATGGCCTTTAGTGAAGTGCGAGAATATCGGATAGGCGATGATGTCCGTGATATCGATTGGAATGTAACGGCCAGAACGCGTAAACCCCATATCAAAACCTATGAGGAAGAGCGTGAGCTGACCATGATGCTCGTGGTCGATGTGAGCGGTTCAAGATTGTTCGGGTCGACCGACAAGCTCAAAAAGAATATGATTACCGAGATCGCTGCCGTGTTAGCTTTCTCGGCTGCCCAGAACAACGATAAAATCGGATGTCTGTTTTTCAGCGACCAGGTCGAAAAATTCATTCCTCCCAAAAAAGGTCGGTCGCACGTGTTGTCGATCATCCGTGAGTTGATCGAATTCCGGCCTGAACATCGTACTACGGATCTCGGAGAGGCTTTGCGCTTCCTGACCAATGTGGCCAAGAAGAGGTGTACGACATTCATTCTCTCCGATTTTTGCGATACGGAAAATGGAAAAGCACGTTTCGATGAAGCGATCAAGATAGCGAGCGGTAAGCACGATTTGGTGGGAATCCGGGTGTATGATCCCCGTGAAACTCAATTGCCTGATGTGGGTGCAATCGAATTACTTGATGCGGAAACCGGCCGTAAGGTGTGGGTCGATACTTCGAGTGCCGCTGTACGCCGTGCATATGATGAGTATTGGCAACAAACGAGCGAGGTTATCGAGCAAACGTTGAAACACAGTAGAGTGGATCATGTCACTGTGGCTACAGATGAAGATTATGTGGCTGCGTTGATGAGACTCTTTAAGCAAAGATAATTATGTCAATCAAACGATGGATTACCATAAGTGTGGGTGTGATAGGCATCTGTGTCGCGTCGGTTACGCAGGCTGAGGACAGTACGCATATCGCACAACTTCAGACGGATGCTCCTGCTGTCAGGGCTTGGCTTACTCCTGACAGCATGTCAATCGGCGATTGGTTTCGTGTGCGGGTCGAGATCGACAAGGATGTGATGCAGCAGGTCGATTTTCCTGTTTTCGGCGATCATCGTATGACCGACCGGATTGAGGTGATCAGCGAAAGTCAGGTCGATACCCTCAAACGCGATGGAAGGAAGATCACACTGGCCAAAGAGTATATCATGACCACATTCGACGAGGGCATGTATAATCTCGGCCCCTTCCCAGTGCTCTATGCCGACAAAAATATTGTCGATACGCTATGGTCGGCCGATTCGTTGCGCATGTTGGTCACTACGTTCGATATCGATACGACTAAACAGCAAATTTTCGATATCAAACCCCAATTCGATGTCCCGCTCAAATTCGGAGAAATCAGCGGTTATATACTCTGTGGCCTGTTGCTGGTGTTGTTGGCCGTCGGCATTTATTATCTGATTCAACGTAAACGTCAAGGTAAACCGTTGCTCGGTAAAGAAAAACCTGAACTCCCGGGGCATGTGGTGGCTATCATGGAACTGGAGAAACTGCATACGCAGAAACTCTGGCAGAGTAATCGACATAAACAGTATTATACCCGTTTGACCGATATTCTGCGTAAATATCTTGAAAGTCGTTTCGGTATTCAGGCTCTCGAGATGACCTCCGACGAAATTCTGGTTCAGACTCAGAAATTATTGCTGACAGAACGTGCGTCCGGACAGTTGCGCGATTTACTCAAGTTAGCTGACCTGGTCAAATTTGCCAAACTGACCCCATCGGCTGAGGAAAATGAAGAGGCGTACGACAAAGCATATTATTTTGTGGAGGATACCAAGCCCGAGGCTGAGGCCCCGGCGGATCAAACTACGACTGATAATCTATCCGATGATGAAAATAATAAGGCATAAAGGATGGGGGTTGGCAGTGGCCGCTTTATTTTGCTTGACTGCTGCCAACGCGCAGAAGTTTCCTGAACGACAGATCATCCGTGCAGGTAATACCACGTTTCGAGAGGGTAACTTCGCTCAAAGTGAAGTCGATTACCGGAGAGCTCTCGAAAAGAACCCTGCCTCGTTTGAAGCATTGAGTAATCTGGGGGGGGCATTGTATAAGCAGGAGCGTTTTGTCGAAGCAGATTCGTTATATCGGCAGGCGGTTCAGGGCAGTAATAGTCCCCTCGCTGCATCGCAGACGTTTTACAATACCGGAAATGCCCAGTTTAAACAGCGAAAATTAGAAGAGGCGATCGAAAGTTACAAGAATGCTTTGCGGATCAATCCGGGTGATATCGAGGCCAAATTCAATTTGGCCTATGCGAAGAAATTGCTCGAAAAAGATAAAAATGGAGGTGGTGGCGGAGGTGGTAACGATCAGAATCAGGACCAGAATCAAGATCAAAACCA
>CASDSC010000077.1 GCA_949283215.1 uncultured Alistipes sp.
ACGGGATCATACTGGGTTTACTCAACGTAAACGCCCACGCAGTCGGTTTTCCTCGGTCTGCAGCCTCCTTTGCAGCCGCAGAACGTATACTTTCGGGCAAACCATCGAGGTCGTCCCGGGTCAGGAACAACACGAAGTCATCGTTCGCAGCCAACAAATTCTGCCCGAACCGTACCGAAGCGACCGCCAACTCTTCATTGATCTGTTTGAGTCGTTCCTGATGTTCCCGATCCAATGCGGCACCCGAACGCACAAAGTCTTTATAGGTCTTTTCCACGAGTCGCATCTGCAGATTATCGAGACCCAGTTCGTTACGGCGATCATACACCGCTTTCACCCGGGCAAACAACGCGCTATCGAGCATAATCTCATCATAATGACGCGTAATGGCGGAAGAAATCTCCTCCTGTACAGCCTGCATCTGTTCATCCGAAATGGCCGATGCCAACATAAAAAAGAGATTCGATACCCGTTCGAGTGTCTCACCACTTTCGTCATAGGCGAGGATCACATTTTCGAACCCGGGCTGTGCGGTATCATGGGCAATCGAATCGATTTGAGCGCGATGCTGCTGCATAGCCACCTCGAAAGCCGGCTTATAATGTTCTACCTTGATTTTATTGAATGGAGGTACGCCGAACGGTGTATCCCATTCAGCGAGAAGAGGATTTACCTCTGACGACTTTTTCGTACAGGCGCTACAAACTGACATGAAACAAATAGCTAAAACGATCCAACGATTGATTTTCATAATCCGATTCAACATTTTGATTTGGTACAGGGGTTTCTTACCTTTGCCCAAAATTAACAAAATAAGCGCAATAAACTCTATCAGAGCATGCAATTATTTTACACGCCCGACATTGCGTCCGAGCAATACACGTTGAGCGAAGAGGAATCTCGCCACTGCGTACGGGTTTTACGAATGCAGGCTGGCGATCGCATCAGCCTGACAGATGGACGGGGGACACTCTACACCACCGAAATAACGGACGCTAATCCGAAACATTGCACAGTGCGTGTACTTTCGGCGGAACACGAATACGGGCGACGCCCCTACACGCTGACCATGGGGGTAGCCCCCACCAAGAATATCGACCGGTTCGAATGGTTCCTGGAGAAAGCTACGGAGATCGGCGTCGATCGGATCGTTCCGATCCTATGTGACCATTCCGAGCGCCGCACACTGAAGAGCGATCGGGCCATCAAGGTCATCACCAGTGCGGTAAAACAATCACTCAAGGCCTACCACCCGCAACTCGACGAACTGACCCCGGTACGCGAACTGATATCCTGTCCGTTTTCAGGCAGTCGGCTGATCGCCTATTGTCACGATCTCGAAAATGAACGGGTTCGTTTCCGCGACTGCATTGTGCCGGGCGAAGCCACACTGATTTTAATCGGGCCAGAGGGTGATTTTTCAACGGAAGAGATTAATTTTGCGCTCGCAAACGGCTATCGACCCGTCACATTGGGCACGAGTCGTCTGCGGACCGAAACTGCAGCGCTCGTAGCGGTGGCTGATGTAGCCTTACTCAACGAATAAACTCCATCAGCTACATCGACTGCAAACTTCGAAACGCGGTCCGAGACGAATCGGAACCACACGGATCTTCGTTACAACGAATCTTCCGACAATTGACAAGTCAGGCCGCAGGATGTTTTCCGCTCCCGTACACAACCCATTTCAGCCGAGAGCTGCGAGAATATACAATATATTGTCCATTATTACTACTAGACACATCCACCCAAAGAAAGATATAAACATAGCCAAACCGGTATAATCACGATAAGGAAACCACATCATGTTCATCGAAATTTTGATCATACTTGCACTCTGTTCATTTGCGGTATTTGCACTACCCACCAAGCTGAAAGGGCCCTTCACGTTGATTGTCACAGGACTGGGTGCATTGCGGTGCATCATAAAAGCAACAGGCGTGTTGTTGCACGAATACGGCGAGATCGAGGCACGCCTACCCGGCACATTGTTCGGTGACGAATATGCAGCGACCGACCCTCTGTCCGCACTTTTCATGCTGATTTGTTCACTCTCGGTGATCGCGGTATTGATCTATGCACAAGGGTACCTCAAACCCTATCTCAGCCGTAAAACTCCTGTCCAGATCTCTCTGCATTACCTATCCCTTTCGATTCTTTATTATTCGATGATCGGGGTCGTGTTGTGCCGTGGGGCTTTCGGGTTCCTCACCATGTGGGAACTGATGACAATCAGTTCATTCCTGCTGATCCTGTTCGATGCCGAACGACGCGAGGTACGCCGGGCAGCCCTCAACTACCTGATCTTAATGCACATCGGGTTTATTTTTCTGTTGGCCGGTTTCGTTACGCTTTGGGCGGCAGGACTTCCAGCCACTTTCGATTCACTCGGACTTTATTTTGCCGGACATAACCCGCTTCCACTTTTTGTTCTTTTCCTGATCGGATTCGGGATGAAAGCCGGAATGTTTCCCCTTCACGTATGGCTGCCCGAAGCGCATCCCGCCGCTCCAGCCCATATTTCGGCCTTGATGTCAGGCGTCATGATCAAGATGGGGATCTATGGGATCCTTCGTGTCACGATCGGTATCAGCAATGGATTGCTCACCATCGGATTGATTCTATTCATTCTCGGCATCCTAACGGGTCTCTGGGGCATCCTTTCAGCGGCAGTCCAAAACGATTTGAAACGGTCACTGGCCTATTCGAGCATCGAAAATATCGGGATCATCCTGCTGGCGTTAGGAATCGGGTTGGCCGGGAAAGCGTGGGATAACCCGCTGCTGGCCCTTTGCGGAATAGGGGGCGCATTGCTCCATACGGTGAACCACTCTTTTTTCAAAGGGGTCTTATTCATGGGTGCGGGTAGCGTCTATTCGGCCACCCACACGACGGCCCTCGACCGCCTCGGGGGACTCAGTCGCAACATGCCGCGTACGGCAGCATTCTTTCTCATGGGATCGCTGGCCATCTGCGCACTTCCCCCCTTAAGCGGATTTATATCCGAATTTCTCGTCTATTTCGGAATGTTCAGTACAGTAGCCGCAGGAGGGAACGGTACGGTCGCGGCGATATGTGGGATCGTCTTTCTCGCCCTGATCGGAGGAATCGCCATTCTGGCTTTCACCAAGCTGTACAGTATCGTATTCAGCGGCACAGCCCGGAGCGAAGCGGCCGTGACCGCCCGCGAGGTTCCCCGTTCGATGTGGCTGGGAGCA
>CASDSC010000078.1 GCA_949283215.1 uncultured Alistipes sp.
GTGCATTCCGCTTGAATTGTCGAATGACGAAGATAATTTGATCAATGCCATTGATAAGCTCGTTGTGCATGACGGATGTTTCTATGTGATGGATAGATTCCGGAACACGATCTTTGTCTTTTCCGAGGAAGGTAAATATTTGCACAAGATAGCACGTTCAGGGCGGGGACCTCAGGAATATATTGAATTGACAGATTTTGATGTCTATGATTCCGAGGTTTATATACTTTCACGAGCCAACCAAGCGATATACGTATATGATAAAGATGGTAACTTTCGCCAAATATACCCATTAGATAATTGGTATAATAATCTGCATGTATTGGATACTCATTTGGCGTACCTGTATTCCGAACGTTCCAATGACACACATTACAATTTCATATTATACGATTATGTGTCTCATCAGGTTGTCAATCGTTTTGATCCGTTTACCGAAAACAGAGGGTACGGATTTGCAAAAAGTCCATTCAATGAGTCACAGGATCATAAGTTGCTGATCACCCAACAGTATGATAATAGCGTGTTCCAGTTGACCGAAACATCGTATACGCCGGCATATACGTTTATTTTCAATACACAGGACGCCATACCGGAAGGACAACGGCAAATGAATTACGACGAACTTGCAGCCGATTTGCGCAATAAATATACCTTGCGCCGTATTTGCAGTGTTGACAGCAATGCCGATGCGGTCGCGCTGTTATATGAGGTGAATTTACCGGAGAAGGGGTTGCGCAACGCTTTGGTGACTGTGAATCTGACGACAGAAGAGGTAGCATCTGTATTGTTGAATGAAGAGTTCGATCCTGAATTTCCTTTTATGTCTTATCCGTTGTTGATCCACGATGGTGAATTAATTGGATACAGTACGGCTATTGGAGTAATTAATATCGCTGCAAACAACAATATAGATATTGCGCGCTACAATTTAACCCCAGAGAGTAATCCGCTGATTTTTAAATACAAGTTGAAAGGCTTTTGAATATTATATGCATAAGCATAATTCATTTATTTCCAGTCAGATTGTGATGGTTTGATAAAGATATTTTGTTTGGATTATCGAGAAAAAATCTGTATTCTTGTATGATAAAGCAAGTTGCTCGGTAATAAGGCAAATTCGTTTCATTCTATGAAAATTCTTACAGGAGCCCAGATACGGGAGGCCGATCGGGTGACGATAGCTCGAGAGCCGATTCCGTCGATTGATTTGATGGAGCGCGCATCAGAATCGTTGGCCCAATGGATCGCCAACCATATTGATTCACATACTCCGCTTGTATTTCTGATAGGACGAGGTAATAATGGGGGTGATGGACTGGCTGTGGCACGAATACTTCATTATGCAGGTTTTTCCTGTTCTGTTTATACGCTTGCAGATCCGGAATCGATGAGCGACGATTGTCGTTTCAATTACGAACGGCTTCCCGAGGAGATCGACTGTCAACCGATCAATGGGTTGACGGTGCCGGACGATGCCGTATTGATCGATGCGATTCTGGGAACCGGAATTCACGGCCCTGTCCGTGCAGTGGAAGCATCGGTTATCGATGCAATCAATCAACTGTCGAATCGAGTGATTTCGATCGATATCCCGTCGGGTATGCTGACCGAATTTGGGAATGCTGACCGGCCTATTGTGCACGCTGATCATACGTTGACGATCGAATATCCGAAATTGGCCATGTTGTTGCCGGAAGCAGGAGAGTGTTGCGGAACTATCGAAATCATCCCTATTGACTTGGATCCGGATTTCATGTCAGCGGCAGCTACTCCATATCGGTATCTTACTGCCGATTGGGTGTCCGGAATCTGTCGTCCGCGAGCCAAATTCGCCCATAAGAACACCTACGGCCACGCGTTGTTGGTGGCAGGTTCTGACGGCATGATGGGAGCCGCGTTGCTGACAGTCGGAGCGGCACTTCGGTCGGGGTGCGGATTGGTTACGGCCCATATTCCCTCATCAGAACGGACATCGATGTATGCGACCAATCCGTCAGCCATGCTCAGTCTCGACCCAGGCGATTGTTTTACGGAACAACCTACTGATATCGACCGTTATGCGGCAATCGGCATTGGTCCTGGACTTGGTCAATCGGTTACGACCCAACAAGCCGTCTCGGAATTGTTGCAACATGTTTCTGTGCCATGTGTAGTGGATGCGGATGCGCTAAATATTTTGGCGAGTCATCCTTCCTGGCAATCCTATATACCTGCGGGCTCGATTCTGACGCCTCATATTGGGGAGTTGCGGCGGCTGGTTGGTCCTTGGGAGGGTGAACAGCAGAAGATCGAGCGAGCCTTGGCCTTGGCGCAAACCCGTTCCTCAGTCGTGATCGTCAAGGGAGCCCATACGATGCTCTGTATGCCCGGAGGGGAGGTTTATTTCAATTCGACGGGTACACCGGGTATGGCGAAAGGCGGATGTGGCGATGTGCTGACTGGACTGTTGACGGGATTGCTGGCCCGCGGATATTCGGCCCCAGAGGCTGCAGTTTTAGGGGTCTATCTTCATGGCAGGGCGGGGGAGAAAGCAGCCGAATATTATCATGTCGAAAGCATGAATAGTGGGGATATGGCTGATTTTATACCCGAGGCATATAGTGAGTTGATGCCGACAGCATCTGTTTAATCCGGTAATTGCTATTTTCAATATTCGATCTATGAAAAAACTATTGACTCCATTTTGTGTAGCGGCCACTTTGATGTGGACTGTCTCATGCTCAACAGAACGATCCTCAGAGAATTATTTGCGCTATGTCGATCCGATGATTGGTGCAGGGGGCCATGGACATGTGTTTGTCGGGGCGAGTGTTCCGTTCGGTGCGGTGCAGATCGGTCCTCAAAACATCCATAAAGGATGGGACTGGTGTTCCGGTTATCACTATTCGGATAGTGTGATTATCGGTTTTTCCCATACCCACCTGAGCGGAACGGGATGTACCGACTTGGGCGACATTTTGGTGATGCCGCTAAGCGGGGAGATTCGCACGGCCCGGGGGGAACAGCACGATGTATCGAACAGTGCCTCGACGACCTATTCGCATGAGAACGAAACCGTTTCGCCGGATTATTATTCGCTTACTATGGATAATGGGATCAAGGCCGAACTTACGGCAACGGAACGGGTGGCACTTCACCGTTATACCTATCCGGAGGGAGGTCCGGCACATCTGCTGATCAATTTGCGAGAGGGCAATGGAGACCAATCAGTCGACACCTATCTTCGACAAGTCGATGCACATACGATTGTCGGGTATCGTATTTCACGGGGTTGGAGTCCTTTGCATAGGGTTTATTTCACGCTAGTAAGCCATGAACCGATCAGTCAGTTCCAGGTGTATAATGACGATGAACCGGCAGGCGAAGATTCGTTGCGTGGGCCCGGGATTAAAGGAGTGCTGACCTTGGCAGATTCTCCACGGGAAGCCATGTTCAAAGTGTCTATTTCATCGGTCAGCAGCGAGAATGCGGCAGCCAATATGGAGGCCGAGTTGCCTGACTGGGATTTCGATCGGGTTCGGCAGGAGGCACAGGATAAATGGAACCGTCAGCTTGCGAAAATCGATATCCAGACTGCCGACGAACGGAAGAAGAGAATATTCTATACCGCCATGTATCACACATCGATTGCCCCGACGCTGTATTGTGACGTCAACGGCGAATATCGTGGGCATGACGGGAAGGTATATACGACCACAAGTAAGAATTATTCGACATTCTCACTTTGGGATACCTATCGTGCCCTTCATCCATTGTTTACGATAACGCAGACGGAGATGCTTCCCGATCTGATCAATTCGATGTTGAGTATTTATGATCAACAGGGAAAATTGCCCGTATGGCCGTTGGTAGGCGGAGAGACGGATCAAATGCCGGGATACAGTGCCGTGCCAGTGATAACGGATGCTTATTTAAAGGGGATTGGAGGATTCGACGCTGAACGCGCCTTTACGGCATGTAAACAGACGGCGATGAGTCCCAATATGCGCGGGGTGAGCTATGTAATTGAGAATGGGTTTATCCCGGCAGGTGGATGTGGTGAAGAGACTTCGGTTGCGATGGAGTATGCGGTTGACGATTGGGGAATAGGTGCCATGGCCCAACAGATGGGGAAAACAGAAGATGCCGAATATTTCGGTAAGCGGGGGCGTTATTATACCTTTTATATAGATACGACGATCAATCATGCGCGGCCACGTATGGCTGACGGATCGTGGAAGACCCCATATGATCCGTTTAATTCGGTGCATGGAAGTGCAGGTAATTTTTGTGAAGGTACGGGCTGGCAATATACTTTCTTTGTGCCTCAACATCCTGAAGGATTGATTGAATTAATGGGAGGCGATACGCCTTTTGTTGAGAAACTTGATTCGCTGTTTGTTGCAGAGGGAGACATGGGTGAAAAGGCGTCGGCCGATATCAGCGGGCTGATCGGACAGTATGCACACGGCAACGAGCCGAGTCATCATATTGTCTATATGTATCCGTATGCGGGTCAGCAGTGGAAAACAGCGGAAAAGGTGCGTTATATCCAGGATAATTTCTATACAGACGATCATGATGGTGTTATTGGCAATGAGGACTGCGGGCAGATGTCAGCCTGGCATATTTTGTCTGCACTCGGGTTTTATCAAGTCAATCCGTCGCATGGGGTCTTTGTGTTTGGCAGTCCGCTATTCGATCGTGCGGAGATCGCTTTGCCCGCAGGCAAAACGTTTGTGATCGAAGCGGTGAATAATTCACCGGAGAATATATATATCCAATCTGCAGAACTGAATGGACAACCGTATGAGAAATCGTATATAACGTACGCTGATTTGATGTCGGGTGGAGTTTTGCGCTTCACTATGGGAGCGGAACCCAACAAGTCCTATGGTGCTGCACGGGAGTCACGTCCAGTGTCATTTTAAGGAGTAGCCTTGAAAAAGCGTCTGCCGGTTTTGTGCCGGCAGACGCTTTATAAAATATTCTATATTTAATTGGATTTAATATGGGTGAGATTTTTGGGTCTCGCCAATAAGATTCACAATAATATATTGTATTATTTGTATATTATATATGGTTAAATTTCTTATTTAAATATAGTTAATATTTCTTTTATTTCAATGCGATTACAATAAAAAATTTTATTTTTCTGTTACTGATCGAAATGGGTTGTATGTAAGTTGTTGTTTTATTGATGATTAGCAACTGTTGTGAATAGTGATGGGAGGCAAAAAAAATTACCGTGTTATGCATTTTTACACACAATAACACGGTAATAATAGTATAGTAACTATATGTGCGCGACTTAATATTGCTCAGCGCTATTGGGGAAATCCCCACTTTTCACATCCTCAATATATTGTTTGAAAGCATCGGTCATTACGTCGTGCAAATTTGCATAACGACGCAGGAAACGAGGGGAAAATTCGTCATTTATACCCAGCATGTCATGGACGACCAATACTTGACCGTCGACACCCCCGCCGGCCCCGATACCAATCACAGGCATCTTCAGTTCAGCGGCAACGCGAGCGCCCAGTTCCGCGGGGATTTTTTCGAGGACGACCCCGAAACATCCAGCTTCTTCCAGAAGGTGAGCATCCCGCACTAATTTGTCTGCTTCTTCTTTTTCTTTCGCTCTTACAGTGTAAGTTCCGTATTTATGGATGGCCTGAGGAGTTAAACCGAGGTGCCCCATGACAGGAATTCCTGCCGACAGGATGCGTTCGACCGATTCAATGATCTCTTCGCCACCTTCCATTTTGACGGCGTCTGCTTCGGTTTCCTTCATTATACGTATGGCGGACGCCACGGCTTCTTTGGTGTTTCCTTGATACGTACCAAACGGCATGTCGACAACCACTAAGGCCCGATTTACGGCGCGGGCTACCGATCTGCCGTGATAAATCATGTGTTCGAGGGTCATGGGAACGGTGGTTTCGTACCCGGCGACCACGTTAGCAGCCGAATCACCGACTAATATCACATCGATACCTGCAGCATCGAGAATTTTGGCCATCGAATAGTCGTATGCGGTCAGCATTGAGATTTTTTCACCTCGCTGTTTCATTTCCGTCAAACGGAATGTGGTTACCGCTCTGGTTTTGCTTTCTGTCGACATAGTGTGATGTAATTTGCCGCAAAGGTATAAGAAACTGTCGAAAAAACATCGTAAAAACGACATCCGAATATGCTTCGACAGTCAATATGGGTGTAGTCGTATGGCAAATGATTCGTTATGTGTGAGTTATTTTCTTCGTGACGAAGCTACACGGGCTGAACTTCTTATTATTTGTTCAAGGGTGACGTTGCAAACGTTTGCCATAATACGGCACCGACAGATACCGCAATGTTTAGAGAGTGTTTAGTTCCAACCTGTGGAATTTCGATAGCCCCGTCACATAAATCGACAATATCTTGCGCGACGCCATCGACTTCATTTCCAAAAATCAGGGCGTAGCGTTGCTTGGGTTCTAATTGGAAACGATGCAACATGGTGGCGCCTTCGACCTGCTCAACGGCAGTTAAAATATATCTTTCAGTTTTTAAACGATCGACAGCTTCTTTTGTGGTGCGGAAGTATTCCCACGCTACGGTATTTTCTGCTCCGAGAGCGGTTTTGTGAATTTCTTTGTTAGGGGGAGTAGCAGTAATACCGCACAGCATGATTCGTTCGATAGCAAAGGCGTCACATGTACGGAATACTGACCCCACATTATTCAAACTTCTCACGTTGTCCAGCACCACGGTGACGGGTAGTTTTTCCATGAGTTCAAATTCCTGAGGGGTAGGGCGCCCCAATTCATTGTTCTCGATCTTTCGCATCATTTTTCCGGAAAATAAATGCAAAGATAATGGGAAAATCCGGCAAATGTGATATCTTTGAATGCTTAGTACTATAAAGACAGTAAAATCTTTAACTTTCATTTTTGTAATTATGGCAACTATACCCGGGATTTTTTGGATTGTACCTGCGGCATCGATTATTGCGCTAGGGTTTGCATTCTATTTCTTTCGTCGGATGATGAAGGAGAGCGAAGGGACCGAACGGATGAAGGAGATCGCCTCGCATGTACGTAAAGGAGCTATGGCTTACCTACGCCAGCAGTACAAAGTCGTAGCAATCGTTTTTGTGATTCTATGTTTGTTTTTTGCCTTTTTAGCCTATGGATTGGGCGTGCAAAACACATGGGTTCCTTTTGCTTTTTTGACCGGAGGTTTCTTTTCGGGCTTGGCTGGTTTCTTTGGGATGAAAACGGCCACATATGCATCGGCACGCACAGCCTATGCAGCGAGTCAGTCTTTGAACAAAGGTCTTAAGGTTGCGTTCCGCAGTGGAGCGGTCATGGGACTTGTGGTCGTAGGGTTAGGTTTGTTTGATATATCGGCATGGTATATTATTCTCAATTCCTTTATCGACGCGACGGGCGCCCAAAAATTGATGATTATTACGACGACTATGCTGACCTTCGGTATGGGTGCATCGACCCAAGCGTTGTTTGCCCGTGTAGGTGGAGGTATCTACACCAAAGCGGCCGATGTGGGCGCCGACTTGGTAGGTAAGGTCGAGGCTGGTATTCCGGAAGATGATCCGCGTAATCCGGCTACCATTGCCGATAACGTGGGCGACAATGTAGGTGATGTAGCCGGTATGGGCGCCGACCTGTATGAAAGTTACTGCGGGGCGATTCTTGCGACGGCAGCACTTGGAGCGGCAGCCTTTGTTGGTGATTTCCAGGTCAAGGCAGTTTTTGCCCCGATGTTGATTGCAGCGGTAGGTATTTTGTTGTCGATCGTGGGCATTTTCATGGTTCGAACCAAAGAAGGGGCCTCGATGAAACAGTTGCTCGGAGCGCTTGGGCTCGGAGTGAATACGAGTTCGGTATTGATTGCAATCGCTACGTTCATCATACTGTACGTGCTTCAATTGCCAAATTGGTTGGGAATCTCGTTCTCTGTGATCGTAGGACTGGTAGCAGGTATTATTATCGGTCAGGCCACCGAATATTATACCTCACACTCATATAAACCAACCCGCAAAATTGCGGAGAGTGCCCAGACGGGCCCCGCTACGGTTATCATTTCCGGTATCGGACTCGGTATGTTGTCTACGGCTATACCTGTCATTACGATTGCTGTTGCGATCATTCTCGCGTATTTGTGTGCGATCAATTTTGACGTAGCCCAGATGCTGAGTGCGCAGAATATCAGTATGGGTCTTTATGGTATTGGTATTGCGGCGGTCGGTATGCTTTCGACCTTGGGTATTACGCTGGCGACGGATGCATATGGTCCTATTGCGGACAATGCCGGAGGTAATGCTGAGATGAGTAATCTCGATCCCGAAGTTCGGAAACGGACGGATGCGCTCGATGCTTTGGGTAATACGACAGCAGCTACGGGTAAAGGTTTTGCCATAGGATCTGCAGCTTTGACCGCGTTGGCCTTGTTGGCATCGTATATCGAAGAAATTAAGATCGGACTGGCACATATCGGACAAGAATTTATTACATTGGCAGACGGTACGGTGAAGGCTGTCAAGGAAGCTAATATCATCGACTTTATGGATTATTATCAGGTGACGCTGATGAATCCGAAGGTATTGGTAGGTATTTTTATTGGATCGATGATGGCCTTTGTTTTCTGTGGCCTTACGATGAATGCGGTAGGCCGTGCAGCTCAGAGCATGGTATCTGAAGTTCGCCGCCAGTTCCGTGAGATCAAAGGTATCCTTCAGGGCGAAGCTACACCGGATTATGCACGCTGCGTAGCTATCTCGACCAAAGGTGCACAACGCGAAATGTTGCTTCCGTCCATTCTGGCTATCCTTGCCCCGATCCTGACGGGCGTTATCTTCGGTGTAGCCGGAGTAATGGGCTTGCTGGTAGGTGGTTTGGGTGCAGGTTTTGTGCTGGCAGTATTCATGGCGAACTCTGGAGGCGCATGGGATAATGCCAAGAAATATGTCGAAGAAGGTAATTTTGGAGGCAAGGGGTCAGACAACCACAAGGCAACCGTTGTGGGCGATACTGTGGGCGATCCGTTTAAAGATACATCGGGACCGTCTCTGAATATTCTGATCAAACTGATGAGCATGGTGGCTATTGTTATGGCAGGTCTGACCGTTGCTTTCAGTCTGCTGTAATAAAGTACAAATCTCACGCAAAGCAGGAGAATAATTTCTCCTGCTTTTCTATTTTTATATCTACCTTTGCTACATTCTATGATGACCATAAAGTTATTTTGCTATGTATAGAATTTTACGCATTTGTGTGGGTGCATTGTTTTTGATTTGTCTTGGCCGCGGTAACGCATTAGCGCAACAATTTGTCTGGAATGTAAATTTTGACAGTCGCTTTGATAATCGCGAATACAAAAGTGAAGTCAATTGGCCTCAAACATTGTTCGGAGCACGATTGACCCCAGAGGTTGGTATAGGGTGGAACGGCAATTCGATTCGCCTGGGGACCAATCTTCAAGCAGATTTTGGGGCCAAGACTTTCAATACACCTCCAACATTGGTGATGTATTATGCATATGAGTCTGAGAAATTTAATGCCTATGCAGGTTTGCTTCCGCGGCGTAATGTCATGGGGCATTATTCTCCGGCCTTTTTTAGTGATTCGGTCAAGTTTTACGATCCCAATATCGATGGTTTGCTACTTCAATACAAAGGTCGATTGGGGTATCTGGAGTTTGCGTGCGACTGGACGGGGATGATCAGCAATACCGATCGGGAACGTTTTATGCTCTTCTCATCGGGCCGTATTGGCAATGAAACCTTTTATGCCGGCTACAGTTTCGATATGCACCATTTTGCCGGGACCTATTTGGTCGATGGGGTAGTCGATAATGTGTTGTTGGAGCCCTACGTGGGGGTCAGTCTAGCCCGGCAGGCGAGTTTTGAGAAGTTGTCGTTGGAGGCGGGATGGATCAATGCGTTTCAGCACATACGTTCCCGGACAGATAATTATGTCAAACCGGGTGGAGTAGAGATTCGACTGCATGTACAGAAATTTCGTTTTGGTATCGACAATACGCTCTATTTGGGCAAAAATCTGCAGCCCTACTATGCCGATCGGGTTTCGGATACGAGTGATGAGGTGTATGGGCCAGAGTTATATATGGGAGAGCCGTGGTACCGA
>CASDSC010000079.1 GCA_949283215.1 uncultured Alistipes sp.
AGCGACGGCAGTCTGCTCGGTTTGTATGACTTCGGCGCACGATACTACGATCCGTTGATGGGGCGCTGGTTCAATCCAGATCCCGCTCTCCAAGGGCTCAATCCATACGTTTACTGCGGCAACAACCCGATCATGTTCGTCGATAAGGATGGCGAGTTTACACATCTGATTTTCTCTGCGTTGTACGGAGCCGTAATGAACTGGATCAGTAACCTGGGAAATCTGAATAGTAAAGGGGATGGATGGAAATTTTTCGGCGTAGGATTATTGTCCGGAGCTATTAGTGCAGGGATAGGTAGAGGCATTAGTTCTGCTATAGCAGGTGCATCGTTTGGTGCTGGATTTTGGGGAAAGGCTACTGCAAAAATGGCAAGCAGTAGTTTCTTATCCGGTGCGGCAATTGGTGCAGGAATCGGAGTAAGCGCTGGATTTATTAGTGGTTTCGGGAATGCATTGATTAGAAACAAAAGTTTCGGACAAGCATTGGGCCAAGGAGGACTGGATGGCCTAATCGTGGGTGCTATAAGTGCTGTTTCAGTCGGAATCGCCGGAGGAATGGATGCAGCGCTGGACGGTAGAAGATTTTGGGATGGCGCAACGGTTGACAAGTCCACTCTTGTGAGTCAGGATATTCCTATAGTAGGTCAACGAGGTGATATGAATTGTGGTCCGGCCAGTGCGGAAGCAATTGATCGATCTCTTGGTGGAAATATGACCCAAGAGCAGATTCGAGCTTTACCTAAGCTTGGCGGAGACCCCAACACGACTCCGTTAGGAGACAAAACGCTTTGGGAGGTATTCGCTAATGAACGAGGATACCATGAATTCCAAGAAAGAGTTACAGATCCTACGAGGAAATTATCCAATTTATCAACAAGAATGCAGAATGGGCAGCGCGTGGCAATTAGTTTGAATACAGGCGGTAATGTTGGGCATAGTGTTGTTATGAAAAGCATTACTCAGAAAACCGTGACCAAACTTAACGGGTCTGTTATTCAGCGGAACATTTATAAGATTATGAATCCGGCGAATGGTGGACGTTATATGCGGATATCTCCCAAGAGTATTACTAATGCGGACAACATCTTTTTCATCCATAAATAAAATTATATGCGTATAATTTTCATATTCATTATTGCAGTCATGAGCCTGGGAGGATACTCCCGGGCTCTTGCCCAGCACAAGATCGACATGGTCGAGATCCTGGGAATTCAATCAGATATTGCTGCTATGGAAGAAAGGATCTCCTATTTGATCCGACATAAGCCCGAGTTAGCAGATATGAAAGGATTGCGGCAATTCCATATAATAGATGTATATCCTACGGACAATCCACCTGTTACAGAAGGTTATTTTACTAAAAATGAATATCTTGACCAATCGTTTCTTTACCATCTCAGTCCGAGTTATTATACATTGAATTCACCATGGATATTCGGTAAGAAAAAAAGATATATTAGTGCCTTGACATTCATCACTGATTCCACAGGTAATCTGCTGGCAACCGGCGATGTTTTTTTGGTTCATGTAGCTCCGGTCAAAGGTGAAGATGATATAAAACTGGCCAAAATGTTTTTTGACGGAGAGATTGACTTCGCTTTTTATGTAAGTCAGCATGCAGGGGAGTTTATAACGTATCTTAAAAACGATAGTTTATATGCCTATAATACAAGAGATTTAACAATATATCCATGGTGTGAATTTATTGATCGTTATTTGAATACATGGGTCACTTATGTCAAGAAAGAGACTAATGCATCTGAATAATAATGGTAGACCAAGGTGTATTGCAATGAGAAAACGGAGATTTCGTTTGTAACGGAATGTGAACGAGAGTCCGTCATGAGGGAGGATAGTTTGCCAAAGAACTCCTAGATACTCACGATTTTCTAAAACCTTGGTCTGTGTTATGTGACAAATAAACCTCTACTAAAGTCGGTGGCTGATCAATTCTGCTTCCGGCTTTTGAATTACTATGTTTTATTGAAGATCAATCTAAAATATTGTTGAGAGAAGCTAAATCCCGCCGTTCCGGTATATACGATCGTGTACTGATTCTGCACACAAACGATCAGGAACGATACGGTCAGTATGATATATACATTGCATTTAAATTGTTAATTTCAAATGGTTGACGCGAATGTGGGGTGTTTTAAATTATGAGTGTCAAGACGAACACTTCTATGAAAGGTAAAAGCTATCTAAAACCGATTGAAGCGGAGAAAAACGCAACGTTGTTTTCAAGATGAACGGAAGTATGATCTTGTATTTCAGACAAGTAATTTGTATGGAATTCTTTTTATCTTGTGAGACTTTTGTGTATGATTCGTAGTCAACCAGGTTTGTTTGTAACACAGGTCTCGCTTATCTTTCGCTTTTTGTGAGGATACTTCTATAAACTGTATTGGCTATATCTGCCATCAACTTGGCATTGGTGGAGTCGGATTCCCGGGAATCCTTGATCAGAACTACTATGTAACATTTTTCACCATTAGGCAGATAGATTACTCCTGCATCAGCTTCACATATGCGGGTCCCATCAGAAGTGCGATCAGAATGACCTGTCTTATGACCGAATTGAATATTGGCCGGTAAACCCGCAATGAGTTTATCTTTGCCCGATGAACAATCAAGCAGCGTTTTTTCTAAAAACTGGAAATGCTCGTCGGTTAATATGTTTTCTGTGTATAGTTTCTTTAAAAGTTCTGCAACAGCCAATGGCGTGCTCCAATTGTTGTAGCTGCGCATGATGTCTTTATGCATACTGTCTTCTGTCTCAGTCAAAGAGAACTCTGTAATGCCAAGCGATTTGATGTACAAGTCCACATTGTTGATCCCGCCGACAAAATCGATGAGCCAATCGCAGGTATTATTGTCGCTGTGTGATATCGTGTATGCTATGATGTCGCGATAGGATATGTGTATCCTTTGATCTGGATATTTATCCCGTAACGGACTGTATGTATCGGTATGCATTTGTGCCGGTTCAATATATACCATGCTGTCTAAAGCGATAGATTCCTTTTCCATTTTCTTCAGTGCCGTTACGCCTATATGGAGCTTAAAAGTGCTCATGATGGGGTATTGGCCCTTGTTGGATAGGGTAAAAGTGTGATTGTTATATAATATGGCAATACCAACTGTGGCCCGTTTGTCTTGAATGATCTTTTTGATTTCACCCCTGTGGATCTGGCCGCAAGCAATTGCACTGTATAAACACAGTGTAATTGACAAAAGAAATCTCTTCATATATGCCTCTGGTTAAATTTCGTGTGGCGTGTTGGTTTAACTGTTTTATTATTAGTGTTTTGTGTTGTTGTGCTTTGCCCGTCTCTTCTTTGTTAAGGACGGGGGATCTGCAATAGATTGCCCGATGAAAATAGTGTGTGACTCATGACGCTTCCCCTGCCGTTTCCTGCCTCTGACTTCTCCAATTGGTTTTGGCGCTTTTCGGCAAAGTAACAACAATTTATATTTATGAGTAAAATAGCTTAATAATTTTTTGTAACGATTCTGTGGGGCCTGCGGAGTTGTTACACACAAAACCTTCATGCCCGATGCGTTTCTGATAATTCTCTGTTGGGTTAATCGCGTTCGGTCAAACGGATTGATGTCTTGGTGCGGAATCATGGCGTCGGCAGGCTTGTTGCGAGGACCTGATTCTTCAAGGGGTAGGGCAATTATCGTATTTAAATCGAAGTAAGTCGGCGAGCGTACATGGCTATTTTAATCGTAGCCTTGCTTCTCCTAATAATCGCAAAATTTACATTATGGGAAGTCTGGTGTATAGTTCGGTATAATCCTTGTGGTTAATATCCTAATTAGCCCTGTCTCTCCTGTTGGGGAAAAGCAAGGCTTGAGAGAAACCTACCCATCGCGAAAACCTTGATGTATTCATGCGGAAATTCTTTATATTCAGAAAAATTCTTGCCGGAACTTCATTTCTATAAAAATAAATCCTAATTTAGATAAACTAAAAGTGTGACGCTCTGAGGTCATCAGTTAAATTTTGTTCGCATGAAGTTCAAACTCAATCCAAGAACCCTTTGGGGCGTGTCCATCCCGTTGTTGTTTATCGGCGTGATAGCCGGTTTAGGCATTACATATAGGTCCGGTACCTTGCACGGTGCAGGAAAGAGCAGTAGTATGCCTTGGGAGCAACATATTGATCTGGTCGGTACAGATTATATTCGCTATTTCTTTAATGCTGTCAAGGAACGCTACGTGGATTATCCTTGGGTCGTGCAGATTTCATATCTGATAGTCGTGCTATGTATACTCGCGGTTTTTGTGTTGTTGATTCTCATGGCTAAAGATATTTTTCAACGTAAAAAAGAAGCCCGACTGTTCCGTACGCTCCAAACCAAATATTATACCCCATTACGGTAAATTGCCAAAGCGGACCGAGTACTGACTCCCGCTGAGATCGCCTCTGTCCTGCAGCCCGAACGCATCGAGGAGGTCTCCTATGCGTATCGGATGAAGTGGATCGAACTGTTTATTCTGTTACGAGATGATACCGATCTCCAGGAACCTTCGATCACTAATATCCGGCAGAGTATGGCAATACTCGGGTTAAACGTCTTCATGGAAAACCGATTGATTTATGGCCGTGACCGTGAAAAACTCAGAGTGATTCAAGCCGCTCGACTTCTGAATATGCAATTGCCGGACAGTGTCATGGCGAGTATTGTCAACAACCGGGATATTCGTTTACATAAAGCGGCCCGATTTTACTATA
>CASDSC010000080.1 GCA_949283215.1 uncultured Alistipes sp.
AAGATCATCTACCGATTCGACGCCGTACAACCGGACGAAAAATAACATTCACTACCAACGATTTGAATTGAGGAAAACAAAACAAGAAAGAAGACGGCTCGCTCAACAAGGAAAACTGGGTGAAAACACCCGAAGAAATCCCGCAAAGAAGGTTCTGATTGCGTATTATGTAGAACGTGGGGATTCTTCGTCAGAGACAGTAAAAATACCACGAATGGATCTTGGATATCAGGACTCAAATTGGTCGAAATTTCGTCTCTTTCGCACATCATTTGAAAACACCAAACAATGCATACGCACGATGTGCGGACATTAACCCCCGGGACAAAATGAGCAAAGCCTATTTGACATTCCGAAATAAAGCCCTATTTTCAATCGTTATGGGAAAATGAAAACAGCTCTAACCTTTGACAAACAACTCACAACAAACCAAAAATAACCTGAAACTATGAAATTTGGACTACTCGACACCCTGATCTTCGTAGTCTACTGCGTATTGGTGGTAGGACTCGGACTTTGGGTTTCGCGCGAGAAAAAAGGAGTCAAAAAGAATGCTAAAGACTATTTTCTCGCCAGCAAAGCTCTGCCCTGGTGGGCCGTCGGTGCTTCGCTCATCGCTTCGAACATCAGCGCTGAACAATTTATCGGCATGTCCGGATCGGGATATGCCATCGGTATGGGGATCGCTTCCTATGAATTTATGGCTGCCCTCACCCTGATCATCGTGGCCATGTTCTTCCTGCCGATCTATCTCCACCGCGGTATATACACGATGCCGCAGTTCCTCGAACAACGATTCGACAAACGGGTCAAAACACTCATGGCCATCTTCTGGCTCCTCGTTTTCATCTTCGTAAACTTGACGTCGATCCTATATCTCGGCGCTTTGGCTCTCGAAAACATGATGGGTGTCGACTTCCTGTGGGGGGTTATCGGACTGGCTGTATTCGCACTGATGTATTCGCTCTATGGCGGACTGAAAGCTGTTGCGTGGACTGACGTCATTCAGGTCGTATTCCTGATCGGTGGCGGTCTGGTCACAACATACGTGGCTTTCGACCTGCTCGGTGGTGACGCCGGTTTCATCGGTGGTGTCAAGGAACTCGCCGCAAAAGCCCCGGAAAAATTCGACATGATTCTCGAAAAGGGTGTGCACATGATTCCTGACGGAGAAGGCGGCCTCAAAGACGCTTATACAGATCTGCCGGGTCTCGGCGTACTGATCGGAGGACTCTGGGTCGCCAATCTCTATTACTGGGGATGTAACCAATATATTATCCAAAGAGCTCTGGCATCCAAATCCCTCGACCAGGCACAAAAGGGACTCGTGTTCGCAGGATTCCTCAAACTGCTCCTTCCATTTATCATCGTGATCCCTGGAATCATCTGCTTCGTAATGGTCAAAGACGGCATGCTCCCCGACATCGGTAAATCGGATAATGCATATCCTACGCTGCTCAACATGGTACCCACGGGAGTCAAAGGGCTCGCATTTGCCGCTCTGGTTGCCGCGATCGTCAGCTCCCTCGCCTCGATGATGAACTCCATTTCGTCGATATTTACGCTCGACATATACAAACCTTATATCAACAAAAACGCTTCGGAAACCCATATCGTGACTGTCGGCCGGATCTCGAGCGTCGTGGCTCTCATCATCGCTGGCTGTATCGCTCCGATGCTCGTGGGACTCGACCAGGCATTCCAGTATATTCAGGAATTTACAGGCTTCGTAAGCCCGGGAGCACTGGCGATCTTCCTGGCCGGATTCTTCTATAAAAAGGCAACTTCGAACGGAGCTTTGGCTGCAGCAATCGGAACATTCGTATTCTCACTCATATTTAAATTCGCATTCCCAACGGTTCCGTTCATGGACCGTATGGCGTACGTATTCCTGCTCTGCTTCGCCTTGATCGTGCTCTTCGCCTTGATCGAAAAGAAACCTGTCAACACGGAAAATGTCACTTACCCCAAAGGTTTATTCAAAACAACGACTGCTTTCAAGATCGGATCACTATTGATCGTCGCAATCCTCGTCGTCCTTTACGCCATTTGGTGGTAAAATACATACCAAAATTGACCCCAAGCGCGTTCTTATTAAAGAACGCGCTTTTTTGGCCCTCTTGCCGATGTCGGACAAAATGACCGGGCCCGCTGTACAGAGATTGGAATAATTCTTGTTCGGCCTGCTTGGACCGACTACTATATAAAACCACTATGAACAGCAACACAATCCTTGTTACCGGAGGGGCTGGCCTCATCGGATCTCATCTATGCCGACGCCTCCTAAAAGAAGGGCATCGGGTCATTTGTATCGACAACCTGATTACCGGAAAAAAAGAAGCAATTCGCGACCTACTGGTAAACCCCGCTTTCCAATTTATCAATCGAGACATCGTAATTCCATGCTCTTTGCGTGTCGACCAAATTTATCACCTCGCTTCGGCCGCATCTCCTCCCACTTACCAGAATTATCCCGCTGATACGATTCGTACCGCCGTACTGGGTACATTCAACATGCTCGAACTCGCTCGTCAGAATAATGCGGTAATGCTATTGGCTTCATCAGGTTCGGTATACGGGGACTTGACTCCTCAAACACTCCCCGAAGAATACAGAGGCAATGTCGACACCTCCGGGAGCCGAGCTTGTAACGAAGAAGGAAAAAGAGCGGCCGAAGCCGCCTGTTTGGCATACAGGAATCAATACCGCACAGAAATACGAATCGCCAGAATATTCAATACTTACGGCCCTGGTGTCGATGTACTGGATGGAAGAGCCATTCCAGCATTTATCCGCAACGCTCTCCAAGAAAAAGATCTAGTCATCTATGGAAACGGCATGCAAACCCGATGCTTCTGTTACGTGGAAGACATGGTCGATGGACTTATGCGCTTGATGAACTCGTCATCTCTACGTCGCAGTGAGCCGATCAACCTGGGTAGCGACAAACCTATCTCGATCCGAACTCTTGCAGAACAGATCATTTCACTCACAGGCAGTCATTCGCGTATCGTTTCTCTCATGCCTGACAAACCAATACTGAGACACCGTACACCTGATCTGCAACGTGCCCGCAGAATCCTCGACTGGCAAGCTACAACCTCAATCGAGGATGGTTTACGGCAAACCATCGAATATCTCACCGCGCAAATTCAAGACATCAGGCACTGTCAGCCCGCACATTCGTGGGTAGAAATGGATTGAAACGAATCTTCTTTGTCTATAATCGGAATATGTTTACATGCACAAGAAATGCACAATAGAAGAACAGCACAAAACTGATATCTGAAAAACAACATTAACATTCCTTGTCGTTAATAACATATCCTGCCATCATCGCACAAAAAAAGCGGAAAGCCTCTCCTCGAAGCTTTCCGCTTTTCTATCTGGACCTGCTACGACATTACATCATGCCGCCCATGCCGCCCATCGGAGCTGCCGGCGCAGGATTTTCCTCTTTCTTCTCAACCAATACGCATTCCGTAGTCAGGAACATCGACGCGATCGACGCCGCATTCTCCAAAGCAACACGTGCTACTTTCGTCGGATCGATGATTCCGGCTTTCAGCAAATCTTCGTATTTGTCATCACGTGCATTGTATCCAAACGCATCCTTGCCTTCACGAACCTTGTTCACTACAACAGAACCTTCACCTCCAGCGTTGGCCACAATCTGACGCAACGGCTCTTCGATCGCACGTTTTACAATCTGGATACCAGTGGTCTGATCATCGTTGTCCCCTTTCATCTTTTCGAGAACTGAGGTAGCTCGGATATAGGCAACTCCACCACCCGGGATGATACCCTCTTCAACGGCTGCCCGTGTCGCTGCCAATGCATCGTCCACACGATCTTTCTTCTCTTTCATCTCGACCTCCGTAGCAGCACCCACATACAGTACAGCTACTCCACCGGCCAATTTAGCCAAACGTTCGGTCAATTTTTCCTTGTCATAATCCGATGTCGACAACTCGATCTGTTTGCGGATCTGAGCCACACGTGCTTCGATATTCGCTTTCTGACCGTGACCATTGACAATCGTCGTATTCTCCTTGTTGATAGTCACCTTATCGGCTGTACCCAACATATCAAGACCAGCTTGATCGAGTTTGATACCCTTCTCTTCCGAAATAACCGTTGCACCGGTCAGTACGGCAATATCCTCGAGCATCTCCTTACGACGGTCGCCGAATCCCGGAGCCTTCACGGCTGCTATCTTCAACGTACCACGCAACTTGTTGACCACCAAAGTTGCCAGTGCCTCACCATCGACATCCTCGGCAATGATCAGCAGTGCACGTCCGTTCTGTGCCACCGGTTCGAGAACACCCATGATCTCTTTCATCGTAGAGATCTTCTTGTCGGTCACCAAGATATATGGATTCTGCAACTCGGCCTCCATCTTCTCAGAATCGGTCATGAAGTAAGGCGAAATATAACCGCGGTCGAACTGCATACCTTCAACTACCTCAACATGAGTCTCGGTACCTTTGGCCTCCTCTACGGTAATCACGCCCTCTTTCTTCACTTTACCCATCGCCTCGGCAATCAATGCTCCGATCGCTTTATCGTTATTAGCTGAAATGGTAGCTACTTGTTCGATCTTGTCAATATCATCCCCTACGGTCTGGCTATGTTTCTTCAACTCCTCAACCACAGCGGCAACGGCCTTGTCGATACCCCGTTTGATATCCATCGGATTAGCACCTGCGGCCACGTTCTTTGCACCTACGTTGATAATAGCCTGAGCCAACACCGTCGCAGTAGTCGTACCGTCTCCGGCATCATCACCCGTCTTCGAGGCAACCTCTTTGACCATTTGGGCCCCCATATTGGCAAAGCCATCTTCGAGCTCTACCTCTTTGGCTACCGTCACTCCATCCTTCGTCACCTGAGGAGCCCCAAACTTCTTATCAATCACCACATTGCGACCCTTAGGACCCAAGGTCACCTTCACTGCGTTGGCCAATGCGTCAACACCTTCCTTGAGCAACTCTCTTGCCTCTACGTTATATTTAATCTCTTTTGCCATGATTCTTTCGTTTTTTAGCGTTTACTATTTTCCAATCCTTTAGATAATGGCGAAAATATCACTCTGACGCATAATCAGGTAATCCTTGCCGTCGACGGTTACCTCCGTGCCTGCATATTTGCCATAGAGCACTTTGTCCCCAACCTTAACCTCCATTTTCACTTCGGATGTACCAGGTCCTACTGCAACTACAGTACCTGCCAGTGGTTTCTCTTTGGCTGTGTCTGGAATATAAAGTCCACTCGCGGTCTTCTCTTCTGCTGGATTAGGCTCGATCAGAACCCGGTCCGATAACGGTTGAATCTTCATAATTGTACTTATTTAGATGTTTTTTATGTTTTGGCTTTTGCTCCCTAACTTATCACATTCTGTGCCAAGCCCCGTTTTGACAGATCCGAAGGCCAAAAACCTGCCAAACCGAGTCATTCGGCTGACACAAGGCTGACAAACTGACAGCTATTTGCGGCCGCGTCGCTTAGGCGTCGAGGATTTGCGTCCACGCGAAACCGCCGAACGACCTCGAGAAGAACGTTCAGCCCCACCGCGAAGGGTCCCTCCCCGTGGCATATTTTCTGATGTTTTCCTTTTACGAAAACCTCGTTCCGTGCCCTCTTCCCGATGACCCGACGATCCTTCTGGCCGATTGTCCCGGGCCACCTCAGCCAGAGGATGGTGACCCCGACTGATCGCATTGAGCCGGCGGACCACCCGCTCCGCCTCGTTAAACGGCACGGTAACAAAGGAAAATCGATCCATCAGCCGTACGTCGTCGATCTTACTATCCGGCAACTCACACTCACGTTTCAACAAATCAACCAACTTGCGGGCGTCGAACCCATCACTTCGTCCGATCGCCATGAAGATCCGAGTCTTACCGCGCCGATCGACATTGATCGAACGAATCTCCGGATAGTGGCTCTCGGACAACTCATTTTTGAAAGCCAGGCGCAACAAGGCACTCAGCGCCTCCGGCGCCGAATAACGTGTCAGAATCTCCTCAGCCATGCCTTGGTACTCCGTATGGTTCCCGCTCTCGATCACCTCGCGCAGATCGTCCTGCAATTTTGCCCGTTTGATGGCGATCACGTCCTGAACCGAGGGCAACTGTTCCCGTTTGATATCCGCTTTCACCTCTCGCTTGAGCATACCAAACTGCCGGAATTCCGACGGCGAAATAAAGGTAATGGCCGTTCCCTGATTCCCCGCCCGACCCGTCCGTCCAATCCGATGCACGTAGCTTTCGGTATCCTGTGGCAACGAATAGTTGATCACGTGCGACAGATTGTTCACATCGATCCCTCGGGCCGCCACATCCGTAGCCACCAATATATTGACCTGACGGCGTTTGAATTTACGCAGAATCTGTTCCCGCTGCGCCTGTGACACATCGCCATGCAGTCCCTCGACCGAATAACCCCGCTCGAGCATCCGGCTCACCAATTCGTCCACGCCCACCTTGGTCCGGCAAAACACAATCCCGTAAAATTCCGGCTCTACATCCACAATTCGGGTCAACGCATCGAATTTGTCGCTTTCGCGCACCTCAAAATAGATTTGATCCGTAAGTTCGGCCGTCATCTGCTGACTCGGAACGCTCAACACCTCTGTCTCATGCATGTATCGTTGCGCCAACGAAGCAACCCGGTCGGGCATCGTCGCCGAAAACAGCATGACCCGCCGATCGTCGGGCATATGGCTCATGATCGCCTCCACGTCATCGATAAAACCCATATTGAGCATCTCGTCCGCCTCATCGAGCACCAGGTAACGCATCGCGTGCAGATCGAGTGTCTCTCGTCCGATATGGTCGAGAATACGACCCGGGGTCCCCACCACGATATCGATACCCCGTTTGAGGCGACGTAACTGTTCGCTCATCGAGGCCCCACCATAGATCGGCGCAATCGACAACTTCTTATAATTAAATGACAGCAACTCCTCGGTCACCTGCAAGGCCAACTCCCGGGTGGGCACCAGAATCAAGGCCTGGACTGCCCCTCGAACAGGCTCCAGCCGCTCCAGCAACGGCAACCCGAAAGCCGCCGTCTTGCCCGTCCCCGTCTGTGCTTGGGCGATCAGATCGCTCGTCCTGCTCAACAAAGCAGGTATAGCCAACTTTTGAATGGGCGAGGGTGTTTCGAATCCCTTGGCCGAAATGGCCCGAAGCATCTCCTCGGAAAGCCCGAGGATCCTGAATTCTTCTAGTTCACTCATATAATGTTACTTTTACTCACGACAGGAACAGTCCTGATACTGGGAATCGTGTCATTGCCATATCGCGCTGGCGGATATTGTGCTAACCCCTGTCAAAATTGCGCTTTTATCAATCTATCCCAGAATACGAAACAAAAAAATCGCCCCGGAATTATCCGGAGCGATTTCGGGTGGAAGATGGGCCTCGAACCCACGACCTTCGGAACCACAATCCGACGCTCTAACCAACTGAGCTACGTCCACCATCACACCATTTCGTTCGAAACAGTGCGCAAATGTAATACCTTTTTTTGTTTTCGCAAAATTTTCGACCCTTTCACCTATAAAAATATCTCAACTTATATTCCGAAG
>CASDSC010000081.1 GCA_949283215.1 uncultured Alistipes sp.
GCCCTGTTCGGTTATAAAGCGGGCGGCATCCTCAATGTTCATTGCGTCGACCTCGACGGCTTCATTTTTGCGCCTGAACTCTGCGAGCTTGGGGATAATAGCGCCTACCGCCTCGTTTATCATGTTTTGCAGTTGCGCCGGTGTGGTGACAATTACGTTGTTGTCCATTTGTACTAAGGTTTAATGTTGAACAATGACCCGGCCGGGGTATTGTGATTAACCACAGCACAAATAAATAAAATGAATTATTAAATATCTAATTTAGAATAGTTTACATTTCCGACTCAAAACAACGCACTTTATTTGTTGTTTTTTGTATCGATACTGATATTTACCGCCAAAAACCACCGAATTAAACGCAAATTTACTTAATTGTAATCAATTATTTTTTTTCGTTTTATCGCTAATTACATGCCGTAGTTGCTCTAATATGGCACTTAAATCTATAAATCGGTTAGAAAACCCGCTATTATACACCCAGCCTGACGAGGTTATAACGCCCTCTTTTATCCATTTATCCAAAGTCGGCCGGGATATTTTCAGCACATCACACAGCGCACGTTTACCATAAACATACGCGTCATCAGGGGGCGTAGCTTCCAGATACATGCGCAAATTGTCGGCAGCTTCCGGAATAGCCGTCGAAACCTCGATTAGCTTTTGCGTCCCTGTAACAACAACGGAATTAAGGTCGATATCGTTAAATTTATCCATCTTACGCAGGTCCTGTAATAGCGCCTCTTGTACTGGCTCGCTCAAATCCTGTAAGCGGATAGATGTTTTCCCCCTCCGTGCCATCGTATCAAAATTTAGTTAGTAAATCCGCGTTCTTCTGTCTTTCCTCCCGCTCGAACGAGGCGAGATAATTCTCCGTCGTTTTAAGGTCACTATGTCCCAGCGATTCGGATATGTACGCTATATTGGCTCCCGAGCGCTTGAGCACCGTAGCGAATGAGTGGCGCGCCGTGTAGGTCGATATATGGTCGATCCCGAGAGCCTGCCCTACGGCCGCCATTCGCTTGTTTATTGCTCGGGTGAGATGTTTCGTTTTGTTTCTTGTGGTTACCGCATCCTCTTTTCCTGTCAATACCGGGAAAATAAAGTTATACGGCGCTGGGTTATTTCCCCATCGGTCGATAATCGCCTGCATGGGTTCCGTGACTACTACGCGGATCTCCTTACGGGTTTTGGTGGTGTGCTCGGTCTTTTGACGCACGTAACATATTTCCCCGTTCACAATATCCCGGTACTTTAGCTTTATGAAGTCGGCCACGTTGATCCCATTGCACAGGTACAGGAACAGCCAATAATCGCGGTATTTCGCCGTCGCCTGGCTTCCGTCCTCATACCGGGCGATCCGTCCTATCTGCTCCAGCGTAAGGGCCATTTTGCGCCCTTCTCCGGCCTGTATTTCGTACCTGCCCCGCCCAAAAGGGTATTGCGCTTCCTTGATAATCCCGGCCCGCTTGGCGTCGTTGAGGATTGCGCGAAGGTGTCGTAGGTGTATGGCAATGGTCGTTTGCGTCTTGCCCTCTTTTCGTAGGAACTTTTCGTATTTACGGATCCAGTCGATAGATATTCGGTCGAATCCTATATACTCGCCGGCGAATCGCTCTATGCCTTTCAGAACATTGTCGTATATAGTTGCACTACCGATCCGGAGATCTGCTCTCAAATCGGCTATTTTGGCCCGAAAAGCCGTGTTTATCGTGTCGGCGTTACCTCGTTTCAAGCGGTTGTTGAGGGCATCGAACGAAAACGCCCCGTCGGTGGCCAGCGCTTCAACGTTTTTCCGCACAATATCGAAGCTGTTTACGACACTCTCCCGGATCGCTTTTAATTCGTGGGTGCGTACTGTTGCCAGCCGCTCCCAGTCTTCCGGGGTCAAGTCTTTTCCGGTGGGGTAGTATTGCCGGTCCCGCCGATAGGTCACCCGAATCCTAACCGGACATAGGCCGTCCTGCTTGGGCCTCCGGACGTCCAGTATGGCCGCCACCGTAATTCCATCTTTTGAATATTTTATATCCATTTTTTGAATTTATGGCTGATGTTTGACAATTATTTGCACACAACTTTTTTAAAATCGGCCGTACAGATGCATTAGACCGATATTTTCGCCCGCACATTGTACACACAATTTGCACACAAACATATAAAATATATCGAAATAAGCAAAAACAGAATGAAAATAAATATTTATATTTGTCGCTGAAAAACAGGAATTTAAAATGCAAAACGAATTGTTCAAAAATTGGTCAAAATACCCAAATTACGACTACGGATCAGAAGGTCACAGGTTTGAATCCTGTCGGCGTCACGCTTAAGCCCGAGAGGTTGTGGTAAAAATCGCAACCTCTTTTATTTTATGCTCGTACAAATCACACTCCCGCCCTACTATTTGCAAAATCGACGTAAGACACTCAGGGCTAAATATAGTATTTCACCACACCTGTACCCCTGTTGATAATACTGACAATCAATGCAGTACAACACCTCTTACGTCATCCGCATTAAACTCTTTCACACAGACATCCGCTATTTGCCTATCTACTGATACAAATTACGTCATACCGAACAAGAACAGCAAATTAGCCAGCACTGTTCACCACAAAACATATCGTGACATATAGCGATTCTCCGCCTTTAGCCTACAAAATCCACTCTTTGATCTGGTATTTTCACAATTTAGTCCAAAACAACGATCTTTATGACCTCCGAAGTACAAACCTTACAATGCCTCTCATGACAGACAATTTCAGTGCCCCTCTACCTGTCCTCAGTTCCATAGATTAAATCGAGAACACTCTTGCGTATCTAAAAAATTTTGCAAAAATTGTACACCGGTAGAACGCACATTTTAAACGACTGATCATATTTACTTTAATCAACACCGACAATAGACGGACTTTTCACATCCGTATGTTTCATCTTTTATTACGCCTACGCGTTCATGATTATGAAAAAATACAACTTGTTCGTATGGCTTGTCGCTTTGTTTTTTACATATTGTCCCCAGCCAAGTATAGCCAATAATGACAACAGAATGATAACCGGCGTGCATGCCATTGGGAATGAGGCATTATGCGTCTACGGAAAGGGCGTCGATGTATTGCAATTTTTTGGTCTGCCCTATTCATCGCCTTCACTGCTTGACATGCAACTGACCCATAACGATTACCGGATCGAATCAACGCGAATTCCACAAACGGCAGTCTGGGAACACCGGATCATCGGGGACTCGGACCAAGAGGTCCAGTTAACCGATTTTATTTCGAATGCAGGATACAGTTTCGTACGTCGCATCGTCTCTCAGTTTCCAGTACGGTTCCGGATAAACATTTGCACAGAATACTGTTACATACCTTACGCACAAGACATAACGATTCAAGCAGAAGATCTACCGACATACGGCAACAGGGAAGTGAGTTCGAGCTATCGGGTATCCATACCCTCGGGGGTTCCGTTTTACGGCACATACAGTTCCCCTCAAGGCCATGAATATCAAATCATAACAACCGGAGCCATAAAACCCTCCAACAGGATCCAGGCAATCCGAGGCAACTGATCCTGGAAACAAATCCCGGAGAGGGAGTGTTATATATTGTAGCAGGGTCATCGGTATCCGAGCTGAATGAACACATAAAAATGACTTTGAACACCCCGCTTAACAACCAACTCAAACGGTGCAAAAAAGTATGGGAAGATTACTCTACAGATCAGGCCCAATTCAAGTCCACTCACCTTACAGAAGACCGTTTACAAGAGTTTACCGAGGCAGTAGACGACATAGGGGTATTGATCCGGAGTCAGCAAGGGGTCCAAGGAGGGGTTTTGGCCGGAATAATGTACCACATGGCCTACGTACGCGATCAATATGGCGTATTTCGTGGATTACTTGCGATGGGACATACTGCGGAGGCCCGCAAGATTCTGGAATTCTATTTTGGCATATGGCAGGAATTCGGCTACATCAAAAATGCACAGGCAATCGGCTACCCAGGCAAATTCCATCGACACGAAAACGATGAAAGTGAGATTACCGGATACCTTGTCATACAGGCATTCGATTACTATCGCAAAACAGGTGACGCAGCCTTTCTCCAACGGATTTTACCCATGTTGGAGTGGGCGACACGAGCACAGCAGCGCAATTTGATCGATGGCATGATGCCCTTCAACGGCGACGAGACCTACATTGCAGGAGGAGTAGTACCACGCAAGGTGATGTACCACGGTTCCGCAGAGGCAACCCTTCTGTTCATTGAGGGGAGTAATCGGCTGTTGGATTTCGTAAAAGAACACAAATTGTGGAACGAAGAGCAAACGAGTAGCCTGCAACACGATGTCGCCGAATGCACATTGCATTTCCGGGACAATTTCTTTCAAGAAGGCCGTTTATGGATCAACAATCCAGCACGTGAAAAAAAGGTAATTTATCCTGAGACTCGTCCGGGGGTATGCCTCTACCCCGGACATTTCGGTTATTGTACCGAGACATATCATTTCAAGGGCTCGCTCTATTTCTGCGAAGCGTGCATGAAGCGCGACACAACCGACATCGAACTGCCGACGGAAGAACGTTTCAACATTCCATCTGCAAATCTTTTCCCCATCTACATCGACGCACAATTATTAACTGATGCAGAGAAACAAGACCTACTTAAACAGGTGGTCGATCGTTATATGAGTACGGGACGCATCTCGACCCAGGACCGGATTCTCGGCTATGACTACGGTATGTTTCTCTACGCTCTTACCCGATACGGTCATCCGTTGGCTGGGGAGGTCTATGACAAGATGATGGCCTTGAGGGACAGTGCAGGTGCATGGGTTGAATATTATGTTGACGGTATACCGAGCGGATGCGCATGCCGGCCGTGGGAAAGCGGGATCAATATCGA